>JBEKAW010000084.1:0-14561 GCA_050015715.1 Candidatus Krumholzibacteriaceae bacterium | reverse complement strand
CGCGCTCCGTCGGCAGCGCTTCCGCCGACGCGGAGGTCCGGCGTGTCTGTCAGGGGACATGAAACGATAGATCACACGGCGGACATGGGAATCCGCGGTTGGGGGAGAACGCCCGCGGAGGCGTTCGAGGAGATCGCGGCGGCCATGTTCGAGATCACGCTGAACGCGGACGGGCTCGCGCCATCGCGGGAGATCAGGATCTCGCGCGATGGAGACGACCTCGCCGGGCTCCTCATCGAGTTTCTCAATGGCTGCATATCGCAGGCGGACGTCTCGGGGACGGTTCTTACGGGCGTATCCATCGGCGGCATCGGCGAACGAAACGGGAAGTGGTACGTGGAAGCGACGGCGCTCGGCGTCCCTGTCGCCGACGCCCGCGAGAGGCTCCTCGTCGAGGTCAAGGCCGCGACGTCCTACGGCGCCTCGGTGCTCGAACGGGAGCCGGGCGCGTGGGTGGCCCGGTGCGTCGTCGATCTTTGAATGAGGGCGAAAGGAGGCGTAGGGTGGCGCGGGTCGAGTTGAAAAAGGTGCACGACTACCTCTGGGAGATCCCGAAATCGGGGGAGATGAACGTCCCGGGGCGGATATACGCCGACCAGGAGTCGATCGATTTTCTCGTCGCCGAGGAAAAGAGCAAGGAATGGGACGCCCTGCTTCAGGTGCGGAACGTCGCGTGTCTTCCGGGCATCCAGAAGGCGTCGCTCGCGATGGCCGATATCCATCCGGGCTACGGATTTCCGATCGGCGGGGTCGGGGCATTCGATCTGGAAACGGGAGTCGTCACGATCGCCGGCGTCGGATTCGATATCAACTGCGGGGTGCGCACGATGGTCGTCGGAGTCGCGCGGGAGGAGGTCGAGAAACGGAGGGAAGAGCTCGCCGACGCCCTGTTCCGCATCGTTCCCGCCGGAATCGGCTCGACCGGATCGCTGAAGCTCACGATGAAGGAGATCGACGAGGTTCTTCTCCGCGGGGCCCCGTTCGTGGTCGAACGCGGCTACGAATCCGCCGAGGATCTGGCGTTCGTCGAAGAGGGGGGAGTCGTCGAGGGGGCGGACCCTTCATGCGTGAGCGCGATGGCGAAGGAGCGCCAGTTCAAGCAGATCGGCACGCTCGGCTCGGGGAACCATTACCTCGAGGTGCAGTACGTCGAGACCGTCTACGATGAGAAGGCGGCGTCGGCGTACGGCGTCGCGCGCGGAACGGTCGTCGTGAGCATACACACGGGAAGCCGGGCGCTCGGGCATCAGATCGGCATGGACTATCAATCGGTCCTGCAGCGCGCGAGCGAGAAATACAAGATCCCGGTTCGCGAGACCGAGCTCGTCGCCGCCCCCATCCGAAGCCCCGAGGGCGAGCGGTACATCGCGGCGGTCAAGGCGGGGATCAACTGCGCCTTCGCCAACCGGCAGGCGATCGCTCACCTCGTGCGCAAGGCCTTCAAGGGCGTATTCGGCCTGGACGGTCGCGACGTGAGAACCCTCTACGAGGTCGGCCACAACAACCTCAAGTTCGAGCGCCATACGGTGAACGGCGTCGAGAAGGAGCTCCTCGTTCACCGCAAAGGCGCGACGAGGGCCTTCGGCCCCGGGAGCGCGGGCGTTCCCGATCGCTACCGCGCGGTCGGACAGCCCGTGCTCGTCGGCGGAACGATGGGAACGAGCTCGTACATCCTCGTCGGGACCGAGCGGGGGATGGAAGAGACCTTCGGGAGCGCCGTACACGGGGCGGGCAGACGCAAATCGCGGAAGCAGGCGCTCAGGGAATACCGCGGCGAGGCGATTATCAAGAAGCTCGCCGGCCAGGGCGTCGCCGTCCGTGTTCACAGCAAACCGGGGGTCGCGGAGGAGGCGCCGGGCGCCTACAAGGACGTCGATAACGTCGTCGCGATAATGGAGGGAGCCGGCATCAACCGGCGCGTCGTCCGCCTCAAGCCGATCGCGTGCGTGAAGGGCTGACGGGGCGGCTGCCTCGTCCCGCGGGCCCGTGACGCTCCGCCCGCTAGTTCGAGGCCGCTTTCTCGCGGGGCTCTTCCCGCTTCCAGTCTTCCGTCCACGCCGGGTCCGCGTACCTGCGGTACTCCTGGGCGTAGCGGTCGAGGTCGGGAGCGAATTCGTTGATGATCTCCTCGGCGCCTTCGCAGGTCGGCCGCGCGTTGAACTCCCGCACGACCGTTCGCAAAACGTCGGGCGCGTCGATGAGCATGCACGGGGTCAGCAGATTCTCCCGGTACGGCTGGAATGAGCGGATTCTCTTGAGGAACGGCGAGTTGATCGCCTCCCTCAGAGATTTGTTCTTTATGTTGTCCACGGCGAAGTGGCAGAACACGCAGGGCTCGATGTCCCCGTTCGCGTTGATGTGGAGATACTCCCTGCCGCCCGCGATGCAGCCGTGGACGTACGGGCCGTCGTTCCAGAAATCGCCGATGAATATCGGCCGCGCGTCGCGCAGCTCCCTCGTGCGCTTCCTGAGCCAGTTGCGCTGCTCCGGCGTCGGCATGAGATCGAGCGACGGCCGGCGTCCGATCGGGATATACTGGAAGTACCACATGACCATGCACCCCTTCTCGATGCACATGTCGACGAACTCGTAGCTTCCGATCTTCTCGACGTTGTGGCGCGTCTCGGTGACGGAGGCGCCGTAGACCATCCCGCGCTCCCGCATGAGATCGAACGCCCGCATGACCTTCGCATACGTCCCCTTGCCGCGGCGCGCGTCGGTCTCCTCCTCGAATCCCTCGAGGCTCACCATCGGGGCGACGTTCCCGAGCCCGGCGAGGCGATCGGCGACCTTCTCGTCGATCGTCGTGCCGTTCGTGTAGATCTGGAAGTACATGTCGCTGTGCTTCTCCCAGATATCGAAGATGTCCTTGCGCATGAGCACCTCGCCGCCGCTCATCGTGTTGAAATACATGCCGAGCTCCTTGCACTCGGTGAGGATCCGGTCGATGAGCGCTGCGGGAAGGCCTTCTCCCTGATCGTACTCGCCCGCGTAGCAGCCCGGGCACTTGAGGTTGCAGCGCATCGTCGGGCTGATGACGACGAATTGGGGCGGCTGGAAGCCTTCGTCCCTGAGGATCTGCTTGCGCCGGTCGATCCCGCTGAGGAGCGCGTTGATGAAGAGGTTGCGGATGACCTTCTCGCGGCACTGGGGGGAGAGCCTCCCGACGACGTCCTTGACGAGCATCGACGACGGATGCCCCTGTTCGAAAAGATCACGGAGATTGTGCGTGTTATGCTTGTACTCGGGATCGCTCGTGAGCATTTCTCCGAGGGTGATCATTCGCACGATGTTCTTCGTCGACGACTTCGGCATGAGGGTCATGATCTCGGAGATTATCTTTTCCCTCGCGTAGTTCTTTGCAGTTTCACGGAGCCCCATTTCGCAACGACCTCCTTACGAAACTCAGTTCCGTTCGCGCGCCGAGCCGTCATTGTTTCACGAGCGGCTCCCATTCGGCGATGCTCTCGACCTTCACGTGGCACTTGCCGGTCGTCACCGCCGTGCTCTCGGCGTTGTAGTTCCAGCCGAGATACTCGGAGCCGCCGCCGCCCTCCGTCGTGATGAGGAAGCGGTTCGCGATGCCGCCGAAGGCCGATGCCTGATCCGCCGGCAGATCGCGGTCCCCCGCGTTGGCGTCGACGGGGACCCATCCGTACCCCGGAAGGTAGACCTCGCACCAGCGATGAAACACGTCATCGTAGCTTGCGTCGTCACCGCGGACGACGAGGGATCCCACGTAGCGGGCGGGAACCCCCGCCGCCCTGCAAAGCGAAATGTAGCTGAAGGAGTACTCGGAGCAGGAGCCGTTCCCCCGCTTGAGGACGGTGGGGGCGGTATTCCAGCCTCCGGCGAGCTGATACTCCATGTTGGCGATGAGGTACTGGTAGAGCTTTCGCGCCTTCCAGTAGAGGTTCGTCTCGGTGCCGACGACCTTCTTCACGATATCCTGGATATAGGGATTCGACATGTCGTATTTGATCTCGTCGGCGAGGTACGCCTTCTTGATGTCGGCCGGTATGTCCGAGCCGACGTCTTCGGGATAGAGAAAATAGCGCAGGGCCGAAGTCTCCAGCGTGACCTTCATCGAGACGACGAATTCCTGCGGCGGCTTCATGTTTTCGATATGGAACACGGCGACTCCCTGACCCCAGCGGTCCTTCGCGAATCTCGCCGGTTGCGGGGAGTAGACGATCGGTCCCAGGAGCTTCTGGTTCGGCCGGTCGACGGGAACCGCGTAATTGATGTCGAGAGTGCTCACCTCGCCGGGGCCGGACGCGACCGCATCGCTCGTGAAATCGACGGTCGCCCTCCGCGGGTCGTACGTTTTGAACTGCCGGGCGTCCTTGACCACGATATCGAAAACCGCGTCATCCTGGTAGTCGGCGTTGAGGAGGTGCCCGTCTTTCCAGGCCAGGCCCCAGCTGAATTTCCCCGGCGCATCGAGGACGATGACCACGGTGCCGCTCGCCGGATCTATGCCGTAGATCTGGTCCTTGATCCGGTCCGAGCACCAGAGGTAGCCGTTGCCGAACACGATGCTTCGCGGGTCCGTCGCGGGGGCCTTGAACGAAATGATCGTCGTCCCGTCGGCCGGATCGATCTTCGAGATGGTCTTGTCGCTGTTATCGCAGATCCAGAGCGACGTGCCTTCCCAGGCGATGCCCATCGGGCCGGAGGCCGGCGCGTCGATGGCGACGGTCGTCTTGCCCGTGGAGACGTCGGTCGCGTAGATCTTCGCATCGGTGGGGTCGGTGCTCCACAGGAGCTTCCCGTCCCAGGCGAGACCGGCGGGGAAATGGCCGGGTGAAGGAATCGAATCGAGCACCGTGCCCTTCGCGGGGTCGAGCCGGTAGAACATATCGGTCTTTCTGTCGGCCGCCCAGAGGTTGCGGCCGTCCCAGGCGATGCCCGTGGGGTGATGGAAGGGGAGGGGGACCTTCCTGGAGACGTCTCCAGGGGTCGAGAAAGACGCCGAGGGAAGCAGAATGACCGCAATGATAATGAGCGTGAGGAATCTCACTCGTTGACCTCCTCTTCACATGATGGGGCACATATTCAATTGCTTTGTTAATCGGCGAAAGCACCGCGCTCAACGAGATTTACAAAGGGCTATTTGACTGATAGAATACCATATACGCGTCTTGAGCGCCCCGGTCACAATTCTCCGGTACGAGGGAGCCGTGACGATCCGAATGTTCAAAAGAAGCGTTCTCCTGATCGTGGGTTTTGTCCTTGTCCTCGATGCTTCGGTCCGTGCCCAGACGGGGCAGGTCTGCTCGCGCGACGGCGTCGTCGTCACGGCGAGCGCCCCCGCGACGGCGGTCGGCGTCGAGATCTTGAGGCGCGGGGGAAACGCGGTCGATGCCGCGGTCGCGGTCGGCTTCGCGCTGGCCGTGACGCATCCGCAGGCGGGGAACATCGGCGGGGGGGGCTTCATGCTCGTCCGCCTCGAATCGGGCAAGGCCGATTGCATCGATTTCAGGGAGACGGCGCCGCTCGCCTCTTCGCGGGACATGTACCTCGATTCGCTCGGCAAGCCGGTCGAGAACATGAGCCTTCTGGGGGCCATGGCGTCCGGCGTTCCGGGCACCGTCGCGGGGCTGTACAAGGCGCATGAGCTGTATGGTTCCATGCCCTGGCGGGAGCTTCTCCTCCCGGCGGTCTCTCTCGCGCGGGACGGGTTCGCCGTGAGCGAGAAGCTCGCGTCGTCTCTCAGGGAGCTTCAGCCGTACAAGGGGCGTTTTCCGGCTCTTCTGCAGTTCATGCGGAAGGACGGGGCGGCGCTCGAGCCGGGCGACACGTTGAGGCAGGAGACCCTGGCAGGAACGCTCGAACGCATCGCGGACTCGGGCCCCGACGCCTTCTACCGGGGCCCCGTCGCCGAGGCGATCGTCGCGGAGATGCGGTCGGGGGGCGGGATCATATCGATGGAGGATCTCGCCGGCTACACGGCGCGCGAGCGCGATCCGGTGCGCGGACTCTATCGCGGATACGAGATCATCTCCGCGCCGCCGCCGAGCTCGGGCGGCACGACGCTCATCGAGATTCTGAACATCCTCGAGGGCTACGATCTCGGGGCCATGGGCTTCATGTCGGACCATTCGATACACTATGTCGTGGAGGCCGAGCGGAGGGCGTACGCGGATCGCGCACGCTACCTCGGAGATCCCGACTTCGTGAACAATCCTGTATCGCGTTTGATCTCGAAGGACTATGCGGCGGCTCTGAGAGAGTCGATAACGCCGAGAGCGACCCCCTCATCCGATCTACCGGCGCAGCCGCAGACGGACCGCGAGAAGAACGAGACGACGCACTACAGCATTATCGACGGAAAGGGCGATGCGGTGGCGGTCACCTACACGCTCAATGACAGCTTCGGTTCGAAGGTCCTCGTGCGCGGCGCCGGGTTTCTTCTCAACAACGAGATGGACGATTTCTCCATCAAGGCGGGGCATCCGAACCTCTATGGGCTCGTCGGGAGCGAGGCGAACGCGATCGAACCGGGAAAAAGGATGTTGAGCTCCATGGCGCCGACGATCGTGCTCAAGAACGCGAAGGTGTTCCTCATCGCCGGCACCCCCGGGGGGGCGACGATTATCACGACCGTGGCGCAGATCATCATGGATACGGTGGACTTCGGGATGACGCTCGAGGAGGCCGTCTCCGCCCCGCGGTTTCATCACCAATGGCTTCCCGATTGTATCAGCGTCGAGAAACAGATGCTCGGGATCTATCTCAGGAGAAATCTCATGGAGAAAGGGCACACGATCGAGGACCGCGACAAGCCGATCGGCGATGCGCAGGTGATCGAGGTTGTCGGTCCGGCAGCGTGCGGAGTGAGCGACCCGAGGGGGGACGGGAGCGCGGGAGGAGTCGAATCCGCACAGCCGCGCCGATGATGAAAGGAGCTGGTCAAAAGGCCATGCGAGGACTGACGATTGGAACGTTGATGCTCATAGCTCTGGTTGCTCCCGCGTCGCTGCGAGCGGCGGCGGATGAGCAGCTCGACCCGACGACGATGCAGGAGGTCTTCTGCAGATTTCCGTTCGCCCAGGTCGTCCCTCTGGACAGCCTCGGGGCCTGGGGTATCATGTACGCCGATACCTACGGAAAGCTCCACCTGTTCAGGGCGACGCCGAAGGGCTGGAAGCTCGAATGGGAGCTCACGAATCTCGGCGCGAAGATCAGGAAGTTCTTCGTCCGGGACCTCGACGCGAACGGCGTCCCGGAGATCATCATCGCGACCGTGGACGGACATATCCTCGTGTACAGCATGGAGACGTACCAGTGTATCTGGCAGAACCTCGAGGACAACTTCTCCTCGATAGAGGCGATCGAGGTGGCCAACGTCGACAACGATCCGCAGATGGAGTTGATATACCTCGCCGAAGGGCACCTGTATATCGTGGACGGGATAACTAAGAGCCGTCAGTGGGTGAGTCAGCGGACCTTCACGGCGAGCGAGATCATCGTGGGGAACGTCGACAAAGACCCGCAGATGGAGATCATTCTCAACAGCGGCGTCATCATCGATTCGCGGTTCTACAACGTCGAGCTCGAGCTGGACCGGCCGTTCGGCGACCGGATCGCCCTCTACGACATGAACAACGACGGGATTCCCGAGGTCATCGGGGAGTTCTCCGACTACTCGCTCCGCATATACGATGTCTACGCCCGCAGGGAGCTCTGGTAGGCCGTTCGGCCGGAGGGGCGGAAATCGCCGGATCGCCATGAAAATAATGGGGGTTTCGGCAAGAAAAGTCTTCAAATAGACGCCGGTTTGTGATATAATCCCACCTTACAAATCAGGCAACCGCGGCGACCAACCCAAAAAGGAGGGGGACCTTGAACAGAAAGCTAATGGCCTTCACGCTAATGCTTTGCATCGTGCTCTTCGCTGCGCTCAGTGCCGGCGCCACAACCTTCAGAACCGAAGGGTTCGCACTGAGCGGCACGGGGTCGTTCATGGCGAGTCCGCCGATATTCTCCGGTCAGATCATCGGCGGCACGCTGTTCCCGGGCACGTTCTGGATCAAGTTCGACGACACCGGCTGGCCCATTGACAATCCCTCGACCCCGCAAAACGAGCGACTGCAATACGTATTGGGCCATTACTTCCATTACGACAGCACCCCGGGGGCAGAGAGCTGGGACGGATATTTCCCTCCGACCGCCTCCGGTGAACCCATGCCGACATGGCGGTTCTATACGACGGCGGGCGACACTCTCGGCGGAAGCTGCACGCAGGTCACGATCACCATCAAGGACCTCAACGCGAACGGCATCATGGAAGACAGCGAGTACGCCTCCAAGGTCATCGCCGGCAACATCGTCGCCTACATCAACTACGGTGGAGGATGCTTCCACAACTTCTGCGGGCAGGGCAGCTTCTCGGGGACATTGAACGTCGCTAATTCCCAGACTTTGGAAGAGGCATTGTACGTTCCATCGGCCACTTCGGCTTCCGGCAGGCTTTACATGCGGGACGGCGGCTGCTCGGTCGGCGTCGAGTCGAGCAGCTGGGGCCAGATCAAGTCCATTTACCGCTAGGGGATCCGGTAAAGCCGAAAGGATGTGAGTCAGAATGAAAGGACATTTGATAATAATCCTCTTCCTCGCGATGGGATTCGTGCTTGCGCCGACGCACGCCGGCGCCCTATCGTCCGCTGCGCTGCAGCTTCAGTTCAATTTCGATGGAGGGGGCAATGCGATGCTCGTCTCGCCCCCGCTCTATTCGGGGACCATCGTCTCCGGCGATCCGCTCGTTGTCGGCGGAACGTGGTGGATCAAGATCGACGACTCGACCTGGCCGCCGGCGTCGAATCCCCAGGGCCGCTGGGATTATCTTTTCAGCCATTTCGCAGTCTATGATCCGACGTCGTTCAGCTGGACGATAACGCTCGACGCGCATTCCTGCGCGACGAAGCCGGTCTGGCAAATAACCGATCCGACGAACGATATTATGGGCGGAACGCTCGTCGTCGTCCTGACGTATACGGATTGGAACCAGAACCACGTGCTCGATCTCGAGGAGCGGACGTTCGGCATGTTTTCGGGCACCCTTATCGTCATGAAGTACGGAACCGGACAATTCGCGGGGTACTGCGGAGACGGCGCGTACAACGGTTCGCTGTCGAACAGCGATCCGGGGAACTGGGCTGACGACTACGTGGAGGGAAGCTGTCTCTTGAATCTCCAGGACTGCCGCATCGGCGCGCAGCCAGCCACGTGGACTTCGATCAAGGGTATGTTCAAGTAGGGGGGAAGCGGTCTCAATCCGATTGGGTTCCGAAAGGGGAAGCTCTCGAGAGATCCTGACATTCTCGGCTTCCCCTTTTCATTTGTGTTCCGCCGGTATTATATTACACGTGAGAATCGGGTAAGAAAGAGGTGTCGCGGATGGATATCTACGAGGCGATCAAGACGAGAACGAGCGTCAGAGGGTACCGGTCCACACCCGTCGAAGACGACAAGCTGAAAAGGATTCTCGACGCGGCGCGGCTCGCCCCCTCCGGGAAAAACGGACAGCCGTGGACATTCATCGTCGTCAAGGACGCCGGGACGCGCGTGAAGCTCGTCGAGGCATGCAAAGGGCAGGGCTTCATCGGGGAGGCGCCCGTCGTCGTCGCCGCATGCGGCAGGGAAGAGCTCGCCTACCAGAAAATGGGCGGGTACTGGAACAGCCTCCCCGTCGATATCGGCATATCGCTCGAGCATCTCATGCTTGCCGCCGCCGCGGAGGGTCTTGGAACGTGCTGGATCGGCGCGTTCATCGAGGGTGATGTAAGGGAGATTCTCGGGATTCCGGCGGAGGTCAAGATCGTCGCGCTCACGCCTGTCGGGTACCCGAAGGGAGAACGCGTGACGAGACCGAGAAAGCCGCTCGAGGAGATTACCATGCGCGAGCGGTGGGGGGAAGAAAACAGGGGAGCTTGAAATGCGGGATTGGATGAGAGGATTCGCGCGAAGCATCGTTGTCCTCGGAGTGGTCGGCGCTCTCGTCTCCGCGCAGCAGGCGCGCGCGGAGAGCGTGTTCACGGAGAGCGGCCGCTGCAGGGTTGCCGGACCGACCGTGCTGCCGCTCGTTCTCACGAACGCCGGCTCTCCCGCGGGACGGGCTGTCGCGCTCGATGTCCTCGCGCTTCGCGGCGACACCGTCGAGACGGTCGGCATCGAGGTCGAGAAGGAGAAAGGCCCCGGGCTCGGCAAACAGATTGCGGTGTTCGCGATTGTCGCGGCCGCCGTGGGCTACGCGGTCTTCGTCCTCATGAAATCCGACGACGAGCCCGCGAAGACGTCGTCGTCCGGGAAGCCCCTTCCCGGTTCTTCCGCGGGTCTGAGCGTCGCCGTGCCGTTCACTCGCTGACGGTGAAGAGCCTGCTGTCCGTGACGGACATCCCCGTGAGCAGATCCTCCGCGTCGATGGAGAGCACGTAGGTGCCGGGTTCGAGTGTGCCGATGTCGATCTGAAGGTTGTCGGCTACCGTGGTCGCCTGGGCGCGCTGCTCTATGCTGCTCTCGATGTACGGCTTTTCGTCGGATTTCTTCCCCTTTATGCTCCACCACATGTACGAGAGCGTCTTCTGGACGCTCGCGCCCGATTGCGCGTCGGATGCGGCCGGATTGCGGATCGCATAGGTGAGCCGGTAGCGCGCGTGATTGCTTTCATCGAGCCGCAAATTATACAATTCGTACGAGAGACAGAGCTTGCTCTTGGGCGGGTACAGAGGGATGGGATCGAGGACGGACGTGCAGGCGCCCGCGGAATCCGGAAGCGTCAGCTTGATGTTGCTGAGCTTGAGCGAGCGTCCGTACATGTCGCGGATCTCGAGCGGGTATCTGCTCGTGCCCTTGCGGAGATCCTTGTCGAGAACGAGCTCGACGATGCACGTGCAGGCGAGCTCCCGCGGGAGCATCTCGAGGTTGAAGTTGCACACGACGAATCTCCCGATGCGTTTTTCGATCGTGGGGAGGCTGTCGGGCCGGAGCGAGAGCCGGTCCCGCGAAAAGCGGTTCCATTGCGAGTCGAAGAAAGTCACGAAAAGATCCCAGGAGCGGCTCTTGGCGCCTTTGACGGAATCGGGGACGGCGACCGAGAACTCGAGCCGCGTGCGCTCGTTGGCCCCGCGGCGTTCGGCGATCTGCACGGCCAGCGGGAACGGCGTGTACTTGATCGGGTATTCGTAGCGTTGCGGAACGGTGTTGAGAATTCTGAGCGATTCCCCTCCGTAGTAGTCGCTGATCGGAAAATGGTAATCGCCGTTGAGGAACTCGTCGTTGAAGTAGAGGCTGAAGGCGCCGCTCGGGAGGTTGTATTGCCAGATGATCCAGCCGCCCGACGTGCTCGCGCCGAGATCGTAGAGCTTCTTGTCGGGGAGGCCGTAGCGTATTACCGCCGCTCCGCGGTCGGTATCGGATCCACGTGCGTTTCTGCGTTCGTCCGACATGGTCCAGTCCGAGATCAGGACTCTCGTGAAATGTTCGAGCTCGCGCTCGTTCACCTCCGTCGCCGGCGTCGGATCGTTCTCTGCCCAGAAACGGCGTCGCCAGTCCTCCTTCTTCGTTTCGGAGGAACTCAGGTAGAGATCGCGCTCGTCGAGCGGGAGGAGGGGAGCGATGCTCTCGTAGGGCTTCCGCTGTTCGTCCGACATGAGGAGAAAGGCGGTCGAGAACTCCTTGGCGGCCTTTTCAAACTCGTTGTTTCTCGTGTAAAGCATGCCGCACACGAGGTGCGCGTTCACGCTCTTCGGATGGTACATCAGGGCCCGCGTGCCGTACATGAGCCCGGTCTGGTACATGTGGCGGAATGAGTGAAGGAAGGCGAGGTTCACGAGCGTCTCCTCGTCCTTCCGGTTGATCCGGTAGGCCGTTTCGAAGTATCCGATCGCCTTCACGAGGATCGGAGGAAAACACATCGTCTTGTAGTACTCGTACTGTTCCATGCGTCCGAGCTGGAACCAGGCCTCGAAGCAGTCCCGGTCGAGCTTCGTCGCCTGGAGAAACGAGGCCTCCGCCTGCCCGACGAACCTCCGGGCGACGAGGGTGAGCCCTTGCTCCACGTAGAGGATCGGGTTGAGCGGATCGAGCGCGATGGCCTTGTCTATCTCCTCGGAGGAGAGAAGTCGGCTGTGGGGAGTGCCGGCGAGCCGGTAGGCGACCGCGAGCTGACGATGAAGCTCCGGGTTCCTGAAATCCTTCTCGACCTGGCCCTTGAGACTGTCGATCTGCTCCGTGACCTGCCCGTTGTCCGACGACGAAACGGGCTCGATGAAGTCCCCTTCCGTCACGGAGCGCTTTCCCCCGGGGCGAAACGAGCAGCCGCAGAGAAGGAGCGCGACGAGGAGCGCGAGGGTATGTCGGGGACGCATCGTCATCGACTTCCTTGCAGGGATGGTTCTGACATGGAATTATGCATGATAACCGCGGCGAAATCAATGCAATCGGTCCCCGCGGGGCCCGGTTCGGCGGAGCGGTAACATGAAAGGGGTACAAAACTTGCATAACGGCGCACGGATAGCCGTGTCCATTTCTCGTCGGTGCGCAAAGGGGTCCGTCCATGATGCAAGACGTTCTCGAAGCCCTGCCGCTCGAGTTTCAGCAGTTCCGCGAGGTCGTCTTCAGTCTCGCGAGGCTCGTTCTGCAGTCCCGCATTTTTCCGGCGGGCCATCCCGTCGTCGAGCGGCCTCTGGGCGAAGCATTCATGCGTCTCGACGCCGCGCTCCATCGCAAGAGCTCGGTCAAGCTTCTATTCGTCAACGGAGTCATGTACTGGCTCAATTTCGAGCTCGACTTGACCCAGGGGTGCGATAAGGCGACGCACCTGTTCCGCGAGATCCTCGTCAAACAATCGATCGGCGAGATCGAGTTCATGAAAGGCGTGACGAAGGGCGATATCGCATGCCTGGCGGGGCTTCTCGCGACCGGCGGAAGCCGGCAGGTCGATCCCAGCGCCATCGGGGCGCATATGCAGAACATACGCGTGCGCCACGGGATCACGCCCCAGGAATCTCGGCCCGAAACCCCTCGGGAAGCCGCGGATCGCGGGGCGGGCCCGGTCACCCGGGTGAAGAGCGGGAGCCCCGCCGGCGGCGAGAGCAAGATGGGAAAGGTCGTGCAGGGGGTCCTCGACAAGCTCGAAAAGATTCAGTCGCGCGAGGGGACGAGAGCCGGCGCCAGAATTATCGAGGTGGTCGAGCGCGAGGGCGGGAACACGGCGACGATCCTGCTCCTCAACTCGCTCAAGGAATACGACGACTACACGTTCACGCATTCGGTCAACGTGGCGGTCATCTCGGCGGCGATCGCGAAAAACCTCGCGTTCGGCGATGAGTTCGTCGACGCGATCGCGCATGCCGCGCTCCTTCATGACATCGGGAAGCTCTATGTGAAGCGCGAAATCATTCACAAGTGCGGGCGTCTCACGCCGGCGGAGTGGCAGGCGGTCAAGCGCCATCCCGTCGACGGGGAGCGGATCCTCCGGGAGGAGCGTCTCGATCTCGTCTCGCGCCGCGTCGCGTATGAACACCACATGCGCCACGATCTGACCGGGTACCCGACGCCTAAGGAAGGATTCGAGGTCCACAAGGCGAGCGAGATCGTGCGCATCGCGGACAGCTATGACGCACTGACCACGAAAAGACCGTACCGGAAGCAGATCAATCCATACGACGCGATCAAGCTCATGGTGAAGGGGAGCGGGTCCGAATTTCAGAAAGACTACTTCGATGCGTTCCTGCGCGCGCTCGGGAACGTGCCCATCGGGAGCGTCCTGAAGCTGAACACGGGTGAAACGGTGCTCGTCGTGGACATCATCGAGGGGAACGACCTCCCGCGCGTCCGCGTGCTTACGGACGCCGCGGGCAAGCCGGTCGATACCGAGATCATCATCGATCTCAATGAGCGGGATCCCGCGACCAACAAGCCCGCGCGCCAGATCGTTCTCATCGTCGATCAGGCCGTGCGGGACGTGGAGATCGGGCAGTATATCGTGGGTTGAGCCCCGGGGCCCGGGCAAAAAAACACCCAGGGCAATCCATCCTCATGTGGACGATCACCCCGGGTGCAATCTTCAGGAATCCCTCAGAGCACTTCGCTCTTGCCTATCTGCTGCATCGGTCCGAAGAACGTCCAGACATACTGCGCGTCGGCGGATGTTGCATGAATCATGAATTCGATGCTCTTTCCGGCTGCGATGGGCGCATTGCCTGTTCTCGAAAGGCACACCTCTCCGTCGGAAAGGATACACCATCCCTTCGCGGCGAAAACATCGATGATCGAGCCCTTCGGATCTTTGAGCTCGAAGGCATAGATGCCGTCGCTCGATGCCGTAACTACCATTTTGATAAGGTAGTTACCACCGTCGAGCTCCTGAACGGTTCTCTTCACCGTGGCCGGAGCGCCGAGAGACGGGATGCTCAGGAGAAGGATCAATGCAGTTGCTAGAAAGAAGCACGCGGTGCGTTTGACACTTAGCATCTCTTTTCCTCCCCAGCAGTTACGCTGCTCATTTGAAACAATTTATAAATAAACGAACCAATCATTTATTTGCCTTGGTCTTA
>JBEKAW010000083.1:0-9470 GCA_050015715.1 Candidatus Krumholzibacteriaceae bacterium | reverse complement strand
CGATCCGCTACTTTCTCATGCTGTCTTCGAGCTACATCATGGACTCCCTCAACAGGAGGCCTGACGCGTTCGAAAAGAGATGGTGTCCGTGGCTCTCGTACAACGCCCCGGGAGACTCCGGGACTTCCACCATCATCGGGGACGACGAGATCCTGGCGAAGGGCTTCGAGTACATCTTCGCCGTGCAGGCCAAAGACGAGGCGGGCGCCGTCACGTCGGTGTTCAGTACGGCCGAGAACGTGAGGCAGTTCCGGATCTTCAGTCCGCCGGGGCCGCTCCTCACGGTGAGAGAGCCGAACCTGGGCATCTTCACGGCCCTCGGCACCAACAACAAGACGCAGGCGTTTCGCGTCCCCGGAGGGTTCACGATGAGCTTCTCGTGGTCCGCGGACGCGAGCAGCTACGGCGCCGGCATAAGCACGTACCGGTACGGGTGGGACGTGACCGATCTCGCCGATCCGAACGACTGGGACGTCATCGCCTCCCCCTACATCACCTCGGCCCCGGCGGTGTCGTTCCGCTCGGGAGTGCACACGCTCTATATCGAAGCGGTGGACGATATGGGCTCTTCGACGCTCGCAACGTTCGAGGTGACCGTGTTCCCGCAGAAGATGGAGAAGAACCTTCTCTGGGTCGACGATTTCTACTCGACCAACTTTCCGCAGACGACCTATGCGTTTCCGACCCTGTCCGAGATTTACGCGTTCTGGACGAACATCTGCGAGCGCGCGAAGGGCTTCAATCCCGGCGTGGACATATACGACACGTCGACCCACAGCTTCGCCCCGCCCGACATCGAGATCTTGTGGAAGTACCGGAACATCATCTGGAGCTTCACGAGCAGCGAGGACGTCATGGCGTGGGACGACATGGTGCGCTTCACCCCCGAAAGCCTCGTCGGGGCGTCGGGCAGCGCGAAATTCAATTTTCTCTCATACTATATCGCCGCCGGCGGGCACATATGGTCGGAGGGAAGATCCGATCAGCACGGCGGGCTCGGGGCCGTGCTGTCCCAGACGAACCAGTCCTTTCCGAGGAACCTCCGGTGCGAGATCGCGGGCATTTCGACCGGGTGCGCGGGGGACACGAGCGGCGTCCACTGCATCGCCTACCACGTCTACTGCGTGACCGTGCTCGACAAGGTCAAGCCCGCTCCCCGCGTCGACGTCCGGATGCCCGAGCGGAGGATCGACTATGACGCCATGGTGTACGGCTTCACGGACACGCGCGACCCCGTCACGCTGGCCCACCCGGACCTGCCCGACAGCCTCAGCCTCTGGGATCAGGTGACGAAAGACGGCATGTTCTTCGATCCGAAGGTTCAGGGATTCACGTACGTCGAGGTGTACAACTCGAACTACTGGATGAAGACGATCGGCGCAACGCCGCAGGATTGTTTCCACCCCATGTATCGCATGAGAGCCCGGTATGCGCTTTCCGCGATCAACGGGGACGTCGTCGCCTTCTGGACGACGAAATTCGCGGACGTGACGGCGGACGCGCCCGGCGCCGTCGCCGCGCCGAGCGTTCATTTCGGATTCCCGCTCTGGTTCTTCAACCGGACCCAGGTCAACGCGATCGCCGACGTGATCTTCAAGGAGTGGCAGATCAGCGTTTATCAGTAGACTCCTCGCCGGGTCCGCCGCCCCGGCCGCTCGCCGCGAAAGAAGCCGGGTCCTGCCGGTAGTAGAGAGAGAGCTGCTCGTAGATCTCCGGATGGGCGGCCTTGAGCTCGACCGGCATCTCGAAGAACGTCTCCGTGACAACCGCGAAGAACTCCGCAGGGCTCTCGATGGCGTACTCGTCGATGAGGGTCGGGCGGTGACGCTCGACGTCTTCCACGAGCGCGTCGTATTCCCGCTCGAATACGCGCGTCCAGTCCGCGTACGCGGCCTTGTTCGGGAGCAGCGGGGCGCCGTCGGCGATCCCCGATTCGTCGTCGAGCTGGTGGGCGAACTCGTGGAACACGATGTTGTACCCGTCGTGAACGTCGGCGGCGGTCTCCGTGACGTCGGCCCACGAGAGAACGAGCGCGCCGAAATGCCAGGATTCGCCTTCGCGCTCCTCCAGATCCTCGATCACGACGCCGCCGGGCGCACGCTCCTTGAGAGGCGCGACGAAGACGTCCGGATACACGAGGATCGACTGCAGCGCCGGATACATGTCGGTCTTCCGGTGGAGGAGAAGAATGCACGCCTCCGCGGCGATCGTGAGCCGGATCTCGTCCGTGATCTCGAGCCCGTCGCATCCCTCGAAGTGCTTCTCGGCGAGAAAGATCTGGATGAGCCCCTGGAGCTCCGTCTTGTCCTCGAGAGGGAGAAGACGGTAGTACGGCACCATGCGCTCGACGATCGCGAGCCATTCGGGAGGGAACGGCGTCTTCGCGAGCCGCTCGCGGCGCTTCTTCTTCGTTTCGAACACGGGGGGGATTGTAGCCCATGGCGGGGGAATATGATAAAATGTATTTTATGCGGGACAGAACAGCCAACGGAGGCGGCTCGTGAGGATAGCGACCGTCGCCTGTGTCGTCCTCGTCGCGCTTCTCGCCTCTTCGGCGCGCTCCTCGACGCTGAGGGTGCCGGGAGGCTGCGCGACGATCCAGGGCGCCGTCGATCTCGCGACGAACGGCGATACGATCCTCGTCGCGCCCGGCTCGTACACCGAAACGGCCCCGATCGTTTTCGATACGAAGGGCAACGTGCGCCTCGCGAGCGAGGCGGGCCGGGCGGTGACCAGCATCGACGGCTCCATCGAGCTTCTGAACTCGAGCAAGGTCGTCGTGAGCGGCTTCACGATCAACGGGCGAATCAGCATAATCTGCAACACGGGCACGGTCATCGAGGGCTGCACCGTAACGAACCCGGGCGGCAGCGGGATCGTCGTCACGCGCTGCCCCGGGGGGGCGTATTCGGACGTCGAGATCGCCGGTAACATCATTCATCACAACCTCACGAACGGCGTCGAGGGAGACCTGAGCGGCGGCAAGGCCGCGATAACGGGAAACGAGATCTACGGGAACGGCGCCTCCGGCGTTTCGATCACGCACTCGTACTGCCAGATCTCGCGCAACCTGATCCGCGATAACGGCGCCGACGGGATATCCGTCAGCCTGGGAACGTCCTCCGTTCTCGGCAATACAATCGTGCGCAACGCGGGGGCGGGGGTGCGCTTCGTCTCGAGCGGCAGCCCTTTCACCGAGACGATCTCCGGCGATATCGTCTCGCTCAACGGCATGTCCGGGGTATCCGGCGACGCGGGAGGAGTATACGTCGTCGCGTGCTGCGACGTGTGGGGGAACGGCCCCTCGGCCGGACTCGACTACAGCGGCTCGATCGCCAGTCAGACCGGTATCGGCGGCAACATATCGGCCGATCCGCTCTTTTGCTCTCCATCCTCGAATGATTTTTCTCTTCCGGCCTCCTCGCCGGCGCTCGCTCAGAGCTGCGGGGCGATGGGGGCCGTTACCGAGATGGTGTGCGAGGGGTCAACCGCGACGAGGAAGACGACGTGGGGACGGATCAGGGACCTCTACAGGTGACGATCCGCGCGGGGCGCGTCAGGGAGCGGCGCCGGAGATCTCCTCTATCTCGAGCAGCATCTTCTCCCGCTCGATGCGCATTTCGGCGTACATGAGCCTCGCCTCGACGAGCATGCGGCGGCTTTCGAAGACGTCCATGAGCCCCGCGCGGTCCGCCGCATAGGCGGCGCCGGTGATCCGCACGGTCTCGTCCATCCGGGGAATGATCGATGTCTCGTAGAGGGCGATCTCGCGTTCGTCGTTTCGGAAATCGTAGAGGGCGAGGAGGGCGCGGGCCTTGAGGTCGCGCTCGGCCTGCGAGCGCATGGCGCGGGAGGCCTCGAGCTCCGCGCGCGCCTGGGCGATCGACGCGCGTATCGCGTCGAATCGCACGAACGGGGCCGAGAGCATCGCCATGACGCTCTTCGCGGTCCCCGCGAGGTCGCCGCTCAACGTCAATCCGAGATCGGGGATGTACTGCCGGCGCATGAGGGAGACGGCTTCCTCGCCTGCCTTCGCCTCGTGCGCCAGCGCCGCCAGCTCCGGGTTTCGCTCGGCGAGAAACGCGAGGATCTCGGCGTCGCCGTACGGCAGCTCGCGCGCGGGGGGAAGCGCCTTCGGAAGATCGAGCGGCGCCGAGGGCTCCCGGCCGAGAATCGCGTTGAGCGCGGCGAGCTGAGCGGGGACCTTCGATCTTGAGTCCTCGAGGTTGTTGAGCGCGAGCTCGCAGTCGTTCCGCGCCTTGAGCGCCTCGAGGCTGCTCCCGGCTCCGGCGCGAATACGTCCATCCGCGTCGGCCGCGGCGCCGCGAAGAAGGGAGACGTTCGCCTCCTCGAGCCGGATCGATTAGGCGAGCAGCGCGTAATCGTAATAGGACGAGAGCAGATTCGTCCTCAGCTCGAGCTTTCCGGCATCGAAGCGCGAGCCCGCGGCGCGGGCGAGCTCGAGGGCTCTCCGGCCCGCCGCCGTGACCTTTCCCGGCCAGGGGATATTCGTCATGGGATCGTTTCCGAGACCGAGTGTCGTGCGCGAGAGCGAGGTCGAGCCGTCCATGAACATCGACTCGAGCGAGACCGCGGGGACCGTGGGCATGCTCGCATCCTGCGGGATCTGCTCGATCGCCGCGCGCCATTCCCAATAGCGGGCCTCGAGCCCGGCGTTCGTCAGATACGCGTAATGCAGGAGCTCCTCGATCGAGGCGTCGCTCGCGAGCGCGCTCGTCGCCGTCCGTGCGTACGCCTTCATCGCGCGGTCGCGTTCGGCGCTCTCTCCGTGCGGGTGGAAGGCGCAGCCCGCCGAAAGCGAGAGGAGCACGATGCCGAGCCCCGCGAGAATATGACGGCGGTTCCCGTTCGCCCCGGTCCTTCTCATCTCCCGCCTCCTGCCCACTCCCGGCGCAGCGCACGGCGCTTCGCGACGAAGAAGATCACGGGATAGACGAGGAGCTCCATGAGGAAGCTCACCGTGATGCCGCCGATAAGCGGCGCCACGAGCCGCCGCGTGACCTCGGCGCCCGTGCCCGTCACCCAGAGAAGCGGCATGAGCCCGATGAGATCGACGGCCACGGTCATCGTCTTGGGGCGGATCCTTTTCACCGCGCCGTCGTGGATCGCGTCGAAGAGATCCGTCGCGTTCCTCATCCTCCCTTCGCCTTTGAACCGGGCGAAGGAGGTGTCGAGGTAGAGGAGCATGACCTGCCCCGTCTCCGCGTCGACGCCGAGGAGCGCGATGATTCCCACCCAGACGGCGAGGCTCATGTTGTAGTGCAGCGCGTGCATGAACCAGAAGGCGCCGATCAGGCTGAACGGCACCGCGAGCAGCACGACCCCGACGCGGAACCAGCTCCGGTTGCTTATATAGAGGAGGAGAATGATGAGCGCGAGCGTGATCGGAATGACGAGACGCAGCCGGGCGTTCGCCTGCGCGAGATATTCGAAGCGCCCCGACCAGACGCGGGAGTACCCGGCGGGAAGGGGAACCCGGTCCTCGACGACCCGGCGCGCCTCCTTGACGTAGCCGCCGAGATCGCGCCCCGTCATGTCGACGAAGACCCAGGCCGTGCGCTGCGCGTTCTCGCTTCGGATCATCGGCGGCCCCGGGTTGATCCTGAAATCGGCGAGCTGCGCGAGCGGAATCTGCCCCCCCGACGGCGTCGCGACGAGCGTTCGCTTGAGCATGGGGACGTTGTCTCTCAGCTCGCGGGCGTAGCGGACGTTCACCGGGTAGCGCTCGAGCCCTTCGACGGTCGTCGTCACGTTCATGCCGCCGATCCCGGTCATGATCACGTCCTGCACGTCGCCCATCGTGAGCCCGTAGCGGGCGGCGTCGGCGCGCCGAACGTCGATATCGAGGTAGTATCCCCCCGTCGTCCGTTCGGAGTAGGCGCTCAGGGTGCCCGGCACCACGCGGATCGCGGCGGCGCATTTGTCGGCGAGGTCCGAGAGCACGTCGAGGTCCGGTCCCATGAGCTTGATGCCGACCGGGGTTTTGATGCCCGTCGAGAGCATGTTGATCCGGTTCTCGATGGGGAAGGGCCACGCGTTCGCGACGCCGGGGAAGCTGACCGCGTCGTTGAGGCCCGGATGGTGCGCGCCGGCGGGATCGTTCCACCCGAAGATGAGCTCGTCGGTCGTGATCGTGCGTCTGTCGGGCCAGAACGTCTTCGCGAAGGGCCATTTGAGCCACCCGGGCCAGCGTGCGAAGAAAGACCCTAGCTCCCGCGTGCGCCACTTGTGGTGATCGGGTTCGAGCTGCACGACCGTTTCGATCATCGACAGGGGCGCCGGATCGGTCGCCGTCTCGGCGCGTCCGATCTTCCCGTGGACGTTCACGACCTCGGGGAACGTCTTGATGAGCTTGTCCGTCTGCTGGAGGAGCTCCTTCGCCTTCGTCACGCTGATGCTCGGATCGGTCGTCGGCATGTAGAGGAGGTCTCCCTCGTCGAGGGGAGGCATGAACTCGGAGCCGATTCTCTTCATCGGGTAGATCGCCGAGGCCCCGAGGAGGAGCACGACGAGGAGCGTCGTCTTGGGGCGCCGCATGACGCGGCGGAAGAAATAATTGTAGAGCCTCTCCGAGAGACGGTTGACCGGGTTCGATTCCTCCCGCGGAATTCTCCCGCGGATCAGATACGCCATGAGCACGGGCACGATCGTGATCCCGAGGATCGCGCCCGCCCCGATGGCGAAGGTTTTCGTATAGGCGAGCGGCTTGAAGAGCCTCCCCGACTGTTCGCCGAGCACGAAGATCGGCAGGAACGAAACCGTGATGATGAGCATCGAGAAGAAAAGGCTCGGGCCCACCTCGCGCGCGGCCTCGAGGACGATCTCGCTCCGCGCTCGCGGGGGCTCCCCCCGCGCGACGCGGTCCGCCTCCCATGAGAGGTGCTTCTGCGCGTTCTCGATCATGACCACGGCCGAGTCCACCATGACGCCGACCGCGAGCGCGAGCCCCCCGAGGCTCATGATGTTCGCGTTGATGCCGAGGAGCTGCATGACGAGTATGGAGACGAGGAGCCCGACCGGGAGCACGATGATCGCGACGGCCGCCGAGCCCGCGTGCGCGAGAAAGACGACGCAGATGAGGGCGACGACGACGAGCTCCTCCGTGACCGCCGTGCGCAGCGTGCCGACCGAGCGCTCGATGAGGGCGGAGCGGTCGTAGGTCGTTTTGATCGTGACGCCCGGCGGCAGCCCGTCCTCGAGCTCGGCGAGCTTGACCTTGACGTCGCGGATCGTGCGGTTCGCGTTGACGCCGAAGCGGGAGACGACGATCCCGCCGACCGCCTCGCCGAGGCCGTTCCATTCGCCGACGCCGCGGCGGCTCTCGCCGCCGATCGCGAGCGAGGCGACGTCGCGGAGAAACACCGGAGTGCCGTGCGGCCCGAGGCCGACCGGGACGCGCGCGAGGTCTTTGAGCCCCTTGATGTAGCCGCGGCTCCGGATCATGTATTCGTTCTCGGACGTCTCCATGACGGAGCCGCCGACGTCGTTGTTGCTCCGTTCGATCGCCATGACGATGTCGCGGAGCGGGAGGTTGTAGGCGAGGAGCTTGTTCGGATCGAGGATGACCTGGTACTCGCGTACGAAGCCGCCGATCGAGGCGACCTCCGATACTCCCTCGACCGAGGTGAGGGGATACCGCATGTACCAGTCCTGAATGCTGCGGAGCTCGGCGAGGTCCTTCCCCGCCGGGCGAAGGGGCGTATGGTCGAGGGGGCACGTTCCGGGGCCGTCGAAGGCGCGCACCCTCTCGAGGCTCGCGCGGCGGTTCTTCGGCGCGTCCTCTCGCGCCGCGTACCACGTGCCCTTCTTCTCGTCGCGCCAGATGCCGCGTGGATGCTCCGGACAGTAGTAGCCGGGGTGAAGCACGTACTGATAGATCCAGCCGACGCCCGTCGCGTCCGGCCCGAGCCTCGGCTCGACGCCGGCCGGGAGCCTGTCGCGCACGGTATTGAGGTATTCGAGAATGCGGTTCCGGGCCCAGTAGATGTCGGTGCCGTCCTTGAAGATGACGTAGACGAATGAGAGCTCCATCATGCTGAAGCCGCGGACGGCGATCGCGCCCGGCACGGAGAGCATCGCGCTGCTCAAGGGGTAGGTGACCTGGTCGTCGACGACCTGCGGGGCCTGTCCCGGGTAATCCGTGACAATGATCACCTGCACGTCGGAGAGATCGGGGATCGCGTCGAGCCGGATGTTCCTCATGGCCCAGAGGCCGAGCAGCGTCACGAGGCCCGCCAGCATCAGGACGAGGATCTTGTTCCTGACCGAATACTCGATAATCTTGGCGATCATGGCTTCTTGAGGAGCTTCTCCTGTCTCATCTTCTCGATCGCCTCCCGCGTGCGGCTCTCCGTATCGA
This sequence comes from Candidatus Krumholzibacteriaceae bacterium, assembly GCA_050015715.1. Classification (GTDB taxonomy): domain Bacteria; phylum Krumholzibacteriota; class Krumholzibacteriia; order Krumholzibacteriales; family Krumholzibacteriaceae; genus SSS58A. The sequence continues at coordinate 1,090 of JBEKAW010000083.1, read as the reverse complement.
GGAGGAGCTGCCCGCTCGTCACGATCGTGTCTCCCGGCGCGAGCCCCGCGAGAATCTGCACGACGCCGTCCGAGGTCTCGGCGCCGACCCGGACCTCGCGCGGCTCGAAGCGGCCACCGGCGCGCGCGATGAACACGATTCTTCGCTTCCCCGTGTCGAGCACGGCCTCGCGGGGAATCTGGATCGCGCTCTTCGCGATGGAGACCGCGATTTCGACGTTCGCGAAGAGCCCCGGTTTGAGGGCGAAGCCGGGATTCTTGAATTCGAGCCGCGCGGCGGCGGTGCGCGTCGTCTCGCTCACCGACGGGTCGATGAAGACGACCTCTCCGGAGAGCTCCTTCGCCTCGCCGCCTTGAACCGTCGCAGTCGCCTTCTGGCCGATCGCGATCGATGGCAGGTCGTTCTCGTACACCTGCGCGTCGAGCCAGAGCGTCGAAAGATCGGCGATGCGGAAGAGGCGCTCGCCGGCGGCAACGGAGGCGCCTTCGACGGCGCTCTTCTCGACGATGAATCCTGTCGCGGGACTGCGGAATGTGACGGTGCGACTCGTCGCGCCCGAGGCGAGGAGGCGGTCGATCTCCTTCGCCGGGACGTCCCAGATCTCGAGTTTGCGCCGCACGTTATCGAGAAGGTCCTTTGACTGGGAGCGAACATCTTCGGCGGCGGTCGGAGGGAGCGCATCGAGAGCGCGCTTCGCGGCGACGAGCTCCTCCTCGGCGACGAGAAGGTCGGGGCTGTAGAGATCGAAGAGCGGAGCCCCCTTCTCGACGAGCACGCCCGCGGTGTTCGCGAAGAGCCGCTCGATGTAGCCCCCGACCTTGAGCGTGACGTCGTGCTGTCCGGACTCCGGCGCGCGGAAGTACCCGACCGTTCGGATCACATCGCTCAGCGGCCCTTCGGTGACGACGTCGACGCGCAGTCCCATGTTCTGCGTGACGACGGGATCGATCGTGACGGCGAGGCCCGACTTCGCCTCATCCTCGTATACGGGGATGAGGTCCATGCCCATCGGGCTCTTGCCGGGCTTGCTCGATATGTAGGGCGGGTTCATCATCGGATCCCAGTAGTATGCTATCGTGCGCTCTTTCGC
>JBEKAW010000082.1:0-9473 GCA_050015715.1 Candidatus Krumholzibacteriaceae bacterium | reverse complement strand
GGATGCGCTCTATATTCTGGATGAGCCGTCGATCGGGCTCCACGCGGCGGACAACGACCGGCTCGTCTCGGTGCTTCGCCGGCTCAAGGACCTCGGCAACACCGTCATCGTCGTCGAGCACGATCCCGACATCATCAGATCGTGCGACTATCTCGTCGATCTCGGTCCCGGCCCGGGAAGCCGCGGCGGCGAGGTGCTCTTCAGCGGCACGATCGAGGAGGCCCGCTCGGCGGACGTCCCGCAGTCGAAAACGCTCGAATGGATCTTCCGGCACGGCGCCCGCCCGGGGCGGCCGAAGCGGAAACGCCGGCAGTACGGCTCGATCGAGCTCAAGGGGGTCGCCGAGCACAATCTCAAGAAGATCGACGTGACCATCCCCCTCGGCTGCGTCACGTGCGTGACGGGCGTCTCGGGCTCCGGCAAGAGCACGCTCGTCGTGGACGTCCTCTACCGGATCGTTTCGGGGGACCCGCTGCAGGCGAGCCGCCTCAGTCTCAAGGGGTGGAAGGTCGGGGGAGCGCTCGACCGGGTGCTCCTCGTCGACCAGAGCGCGATCGGCTCGTCCCCGCGGTCGAACCCCGTCACGTATATCAAGGCGTTCTCGTTCATCCGCGAGATATACGCGAACCAGCCGCTCGCGCGCACACGGGGGTACGACCCCGGGCGCTTCAGCTTCAATAGAGCGGGCGGCCGCTGCCCGCGCTGCCAGGGGATGGGATTCCGCAAGGTCGAGATGCATTTCATGGCGGACGTCTTCGTGCCCTGCGAGGAGTGCGAGGGCAAACGGTACAACGCCGAAACGCTCGACGTGCGCTACAAGGGGAAGAACATCAGCGAGGCGCTCGAGCTGACGGTCGACGACGCGATCCTCTTCTTCGACGAATCTCCCCAGCTCGGGGAAAAGCTCTGGATCCTCTCGAAGGTCGGGCTCGGCTACCTCACGCTCGCTCAGCCCTCGAACACGCTCTCCGGGGGGGAGGCGCAGCGCATCAAGATCGCGCGCGAGCTCGTCGAGTCGGGGGGGCAGCGGAATCTCTACCTGATGGACGAGCCGACGACCGGTCTCCACATGAGCGACGTGGACAAGCTCCTCGGCGTCATCGAGGAGCTCGTCGCCGCGGGGCACTCCGTCGTCGTCATCGAGCACAACATGGAGGTCATCGCCTGGGCGGACTGCGTCATCGACCTCGGGCCCGGCGGAGGGGATGAGGGAGGCGCGGTTATCGCTTGTGGCCCGCCCGAGAGCATCGTACAATCGAAGGAGTCGCTCACGGGAAAATACCTCGGAGCGTATCTCGCCAGGTACGGAGGTCGCGCGCAATGAGAATCCTCGTAACGGGGGGAGCGGGCTACATCGGGAGCGTCGTGACGGAGAGCCTGCTCGCGGGCGGTCATGAGGTCGTCGTCGTCGACCACCTTTCCACCGGACATCGCGGCGCGATCGATCCCCGCGTGACCTTCCACGAGCTCGACATTCTCGAGGAGGACAGGCTCGCCGCGATTCTCGGCGCCGGCATGGACGCCGTATGCCATTTCGCCGCCTTCTCGCAGGTCGCGGAGTCGGTCGCGGATCCGCTCAAGTACTACCGCAACAACGTCGGCGGCGCCGTCTCGCTTCTCGGCGCGATGAGGGAGACGGGAGTGAAGTTCTTTCTCTTTTCGTCGTCCGCCGCCGTCTACGGAGAGCCCGACGACACGCCGATCGGGGAGGAGGCGCCGCTGCGTCCCCTCAACGCGTACGGCAACACGAAGCTCGCGATCGAACGGATGCTGGCCGACTGCTCCGCCTCGTGGGGGCTCAAGTATCTGTCGCTCCGCTACTTCAACGCCGCGGGCGCGGGGGAGCGCCACGGGGAGGATCACCGCCCCGAGACGCATCTCATCCCTCTCGTCCTCGACGTCGCTCTCGGGAGGCGCGACGAGCTCGTCGTCTACGGCACGGATTATTCGACGCACGACGGCACGTGCGTGCGCGACTACATCCACGTCAAGGACCTCGCGACGGCGCACATCCTCGGCCTCGAGAAGCTCGTCGACGGCCGCACGGGCGTTCTGAATCTCGGCAACGGCCGGGGCTTCTCCGTTCTCGAGGTCATTCGCGCCGCGAAGAAGGTGACCGGTCTCGAGATCGCGCACCGCGTCGGCGCGCGGCGCCCGGGAGACCCGGCGGTCCTCGTCGCGTCATCGGAGAAGGCGGAGCGCGTGCTCGGCTGGAAGCGGTTCTATCCGGCGATCGAGGAGATAATCCGGGACGCCTACATATGGAAGAAGGCGCACCCGGACGGGTACGACGCGTGAGCGCTCCCGGCGGCTCGCCCGTCGGGGTCGATGAGCCGAAATCTGCCGGTCTTCCTCCCTGTAAACTTTCTTGCCACCACGAGTACGCTTCCCTCTCTCGAGGCGGCCGGTTTCCACGTCCCGCCCTTCCCACTTCCTCGCACGGTCCGGATTAATTCTCTATTAGTCAATCAGTTATCGATCTCCAACGACTCGTCATATTTCCGGGTCGGTGAGAAAAGGGGGCACCCCATCGTGGCATGCATGTTGCGTTTAGGCAATCCGCAATGGAGGAATCGCTCAAGATACGGCTCTTGAAGGCGGTCGGAAACGAATCCGTCATGCGCTCGATCCTCGCGAACATGATGGAGCGAACGCAGGCGGAGTTCTGCGCCTTCCACACGGCGAGAGACCGGGAGCTCGCCTACGTGATGATCGAAAGCCGCGAGCTCTCGCCGCGCATCCCGGAGCTTCGAGAGAAGCTCCAGAACAGCTACCGCATGTTCACGAACGGTCACGCGTCTCCCGAGGGTGAACCGCTCGAGAGAATCTACTGCCGGCGCACGGGCGCCAATCTCGCCTACCTCGTGAGCAATTCAAAAATAGAGAGCTACTTTCTCGTCCCCGTGACGTTCGCTTCGAAAGTGCGAGGCGTGCTCTTCTTCGGGAGCATCAGGAAGGAAGCTTTCAGCAAGAACGATATCGCGATCTTTCGCAGCCTTGCCGACGAGGGGGAAGACTCGGCGCCTCTCGTGTTCCGCGTGGGCGGCGATCGGGAGATCCTGGACAGACTTCTCAATGCGGTGCCCTCGGGCGCCGCGCTCGTTTCCCCCGACGGGAGGATCGTGAGCGCGAACCGCTCGTTTGCCGCGATTCTCGATCTCAATGGGGAGCTTCCCGACAGCGTATACGGGATCGGGAACGTCTCCTGCTTCAACCTCCACGGCATCTGGGAGGAGTTCAGCATTCTCCAGACAAACGTCATCGATCGTGAGGTCGAGGGCATGTGCGTTCCCGAGCGGTATCTCGCCGTCTCATGGGTACGTCTCGACGACCTCACGGAGGACGTGGGCTCGCTCGTTCTCGTGAGGGACACGACCGCGGTGCGCGAGCAGGCCGACTCTCGCGAAGAGATGGTGGCGATGGTCGCGCACGAGCTCAGAACGCCGCTGACCGCACTCAAGAACTCGCTCGGGATCGTCGCTGAGAGCGGCCCCGTAAACGCCGAGAGATTCCTGTCGAGCGCGATTCGCACGGTGGGCCGCCTCGGGCGGCTCGTCGACAGCCTCATCGATTCCTCGTCGGCGCGAATCGACGAACGCCCGCTCACGGTGGAGCCCCATGACGTGAGCGCATACCTCGAAGAGATTTCGACGCTCTTCCTCGAGCCCATGCGCAGGAAGGGCATCGATTTTGTCATGCAGGTGGCTCCTTCGTGCGCCAGGCTGACCTTCGACCGGGACCGCATCGAGCAGGTTCTCCAGAACCTGCTCGCCAACAGCATCAAGCACGTCCCGGCGGGAGGGAGGATCTCGATCTCGGTCTCCCCCTGTGACGCAAGCCCGCCGCGGATCCTTCCGCCGGTTCTCATGCAGCATCTCCCGCGCGTCGCCTTCGCCGATCTGTGCGTCCGGGATTCCGGGAGCAGCATCCCGAGCAACGTGGCCGACGAAATCAATCTGGGTGGTGAATCCCCCGGCCGTCCCGCGAAAGGGGCGAAAGGGCTCGGTCTCCTTATCGCGAAGCGTCTTGCCCGCATGCATGGAGGCTCCCTCGTCATCGATGAGGGGACGGGGGAGGGAAACGCGGTGCACCTCTATCTTCCCGTCGACCGGGAGAGCGCCGGCGTCGTCCAGAAGTACGGGAGCCTCGAGCTTCGTTTCGAGGGGATGCTCGCGAGGGGCCTCACGCCGGCGGTGATGTGCCTTTCAAAAGAGCAAACTGGGGAATGGTCCGAGGCGGTCCGGTCGTGGCGGCCGGCTCCCGCGATCGATCCACCCAGAGGCGAGACACCGGAGCGCGCGGCGCTCCTCTGGCCGTTCTCGGATGTGTTCGCCCTTGCGCTTGCGCCGCGAGTTCATACGGTCGAAGGCGTGCGTGCGGGTTGGGCGTCCGGTCCGCGTGAAGGTACGGTTCTCGGAGATCTCATTGTGATCGCATTGGAACGAATGGAGCGGAGCGATCTCGCTCCGGTCATGGAAGGAGTAGACGGATGAAAGGGTACAAGATTCTCATCGTCGAGGACGATGAGGACATCGTGGAGACCGTGAAGTACAGCCTCGAGGTGAAGGGGTTCGTCGTCGATGTCGCGTACGACGGACTGCATGCCCTTCGCAAGGCGCGGAAGAACTGCTACGACCTCATGCTCCTCGACATCATGCTTCCGGGTAAGAACGGCTACGAGGTCTCCCGGATCCTCAAAGAGGAGATGGAGCAGAAAAAGATCGAGCCCTTCCCGATCCTCGTGCTCACGGCCCGCAAGGTGGCGAGCCCGGAGCGGGAGGATTTCCTCGCGACGTGGTCCAAGGCGGACGAGTTCATGTACAAGCCGTTCGAGATGACGGATCTCATCTCGAGGATTGCCGCCCATGTGGAGAAGGGAAGCGCCGTTGCAGCGCAGTGACACGCATAGGTACCGGGAAAGCGTCGACTATCTCATCGGCGTATTCGAGAGTTTCCCTGCGGCGCTCGTGTCCCTCGATACGAGGCTGAGGATCATCATGTTCAACCGGGCGGCGGAGGAACTGACCGGTTTCAAAAGCTCGCTCGTCGTCCGGCGAAGGGTCAACAACGTCATCCGCCTCGAGAACGTGCGCTACATCACCCGGATCCTACGCGAGCGGGGCGAGCTCCCGGCGGACGGGTTCATTACGAAGCTGAGAACGAAGGCCGGGAGGGAAACGCCGGTGCGGCTCGTTGTCTCGCCGCTGCGCCGGTCGCGGGGCGCGCTCGCCGGGTTTCTCTGCGTCGCTTCCGACCTCCGGACGGTCAAACGGTTTCAGGGAAAGCTTCTCGAGGCCGAGCGGCTCTCGGCGCTCTCGGAGATCGCGATAGGGTTGAACCATTCGATCAACAACCCCCTCTGCGCCATCCTCGGAAATACCCAGCTCCTCCTCATGGAGCGGGACAGGCTCGATGAGGGGACGGTCCGGAAGCTGAGAAGCATCGAGCGGGAGATCTCCCGGATCCAGAAGATCGCCGAGCGCCTGCCGAGGATCACCCGTACGGCGTCGAGGGACTACGTGGGGGGAAAGAAGATGCTCGATCTGGACCGTTCCGAACATTCCAGTCCTCCCTACCGCCGCCGAAAACAATAAATCATTGACAAATCTCCTTTTCCGGTTAAGATTTCTCCCCGTGGGAAGGTAGCTCAGCAGGTAGAGCAACGGACTGAAAATCCGTGTGTCGGCGGTTCAATTCCGTCCCTTCCCACCAGTCATATCTCTGGGGGGATCCCTTCGGGTGGCCATTGGCGGGCGCCAGATCTTTCATATCATGTTATTATATATGCGGTTAGGCGTTGCGCGCCGGGCCCTGCGAAGGAGTTTGTTGTTGACAGCCTCGAAAAGGGAGGGTTATCTTTCGCAGGACAAGGGAGGTTGAGGACGATGGATGAGAAGCTCATGGTCGTGATAACTGCAGCGGTCAACGCTTACATAGAATCCGAAGATTCGTTGGACGAGAAAAGGTTCGGGCAGAGGCTCAGTCCATGGAAGATGGCTGGACGGCGTGAGACGATGTCGAAGCACCAGCTGACCGTCCGGGCGAATCCGAGCAGGATGCGCCTGAGAAGATTTTCTCTCATATAGGACTGGAGCCCTGACACCTTTCTGAACGGCTTTCTCCGAAGGGCTTGCTGTATGCGCAAGAATGCCAAGCTCCTGCAGGCCTTCAAAGCGGTCAAGATAACCGATACAACCCTCCGCGACGGCCACCAATCCACAATCGCCACCCGGATGCGCACCGAGGACATGCTGCCCATCGCGGAGAAGATGGACAGGGTCGGTTTCTACTCCATGGAGGTTTGGGGTGGAGCGACCTTCGACGTGGCGACCCGTTACCTCAACGAAGATCCGTGGCAGCGACTCGTCGAGCTCAAGAAGCGCATCAAGAAGACGCCGCTGCAGATGCTGCTCCGCGGCCAGAACCTCGTCGGCTACCGGAACTACGCCGACGATGTCGTCAGCGCCTTTGTCGAACAGGCGGCGGAGGCGGGGATCGACATCTTCCGGGTCTTCGACGCGCTCAACGACGAGCGTAACTTCGAGGCTTCGTTCAAGGCGATCAAGAAGGCCAAGAAGCACATTCAGGGCACCATTTCCTTCTCGCTCACCGGACCCAAGATCGGGGGGAAGGTCTACAACCTCAAGTACTACATCGATAAGGCCCGGATACTCAAGGACATGGGCGCCGATTCGATCTGCATCAAGGATATGGCCGGGATTCTCAATCCGTACGACGCCTTCGAGCTCATCGGCGCTTTGAAGCGGACGACCAAGCTCCCCATCCAGCTTCACTGCCACTACACGAGCGGGATGGCCTCCATGACCTACCTGAAGGCGGTCGAGGCGGGGGTGGATACGCTCGATTGCGCGATAGCCCCCTTCGGGCTCAGGTCTTCGGAGCCCGCGATCGAGCCGATTGTGGCCGCGCTCAGGGGAAAGGTGAGGAGTCCGGGGCTCGACCTCGAGAAGCTCTTCGAGATCGGCCAGTACCTCGAGACGATCGCGCCGAAATACCGGCAGTTCCTCAATACGACCCAGATGTCGATCATAGACACCGCCGTCCTCGAGCACCAGATCCCCGGAGGCATGCTGACGAATCTCGTGAGCCAGCTCAGGGAGGCCGACGCGCTCGACCGGATAGGCAAGGTCTACGAGGAGCTTCCACGGACGCGCAAGGAGCTCGGGTTTCCTCCTCTCGTGACCCCGACGAGCCAGATCGTCGGCACGCAGGCGGTGCAGAACGTGCTGTTCGGCCGCTACAAGATGATCTCGAGCCAGGTCAAGGACTACGTCTACGGTCTCTACGGAAGGCCCCCGGCCCCCATCGATCCGCGGGTTCAGAAGATCGTGCTCCACGGATACCCGAAAGGGGAAAAGCCGATAACCTGCAGGGCCGCGGATACGCTCGAGCCTGAAATGGAGAAGGCCAGGGAGGCCGTGAAGGACCTTGCGCAGGATGAGAGAGACGTCCTCATATACGCCCTCTACCCGACGACGGGGCTTCGTTTCCTCAAATGGAAGTACGGCAAGGAGCAGCCGCTGCCCGAGACGAAGGCGAAGACGCTCGAGGACGTCAAGCGCGAGGACGAGCTCATCGAGAAGGCCCTCAAGGGACAGCTCATGGAGAGGGCGGCGCTCGTGGGAGCGCCGGGCTCCGGCGCCCCCGTGAGAACCTTCAGCGTTTCGGTATCGGGCGAAAAATACGCCGTCGAGGTCGAAGAGGTCGGCGGCAAGCCGCGCGTCATCGCGGTCGGCGAGACGCAGCCTCTCGTGAAAAGGGAGCCGACCGTTCCAAAGGAAAAGGAACCCGAGCAGAAGGAAGAGGCGAAACCGCAGAAGGAAGAGACGAAGGCCAAGCCCGAGAAGAGCGAAGCGAGCGTCAATTCAAACGGAGAGTACTCCATGATCGCGCCGATGCCGGGGATGGTAGTCCAGTTCGAGGTGAAGGTGGGGGACGCGGTCAAGGAGGGGGACGTTCTCGTCATTCTCGAAGCCATGAAAATGCAGAACAATCTCACCTCGAAGGTCAACGGCGTCGTCAAGTCCCTCAAGGTGTCGCCGGGAACGTCGGTCGAGAAGGACCAGGTGCTTCTGACCATCGCGACGTGACTTCTCCCGCATCGGACCGGATCCGGGCATTTGTCCGTAATTAACGTCAAAGCATAGAGTTGTCGTCTTGCTTGCACGAGCTCCATATCCCTTGACACCGTAAGGAATTTCTTATTAATTTCAATTTATCTGTTGAGCAGCGATGGGGCGGGAGGTCATCACCCTGAGACTCGATAAGCTTCGATCATTCAAGGGCCTCGATAGATTCAAGAGGGAAATTCTCGCGGGCCGGCCCGCCGATGGAATGTGCGTGGCAGTCTGCACCGATACGGGGTGCCGTGCATGCGATTCCGCGAGGGTCTTCGAAGCCTTCAATCGGGAAGTGGCGAAGGCGCGCCTCCGCAACGTCCAGATCAAGGCGACCGGCTGCCACGGTTTCTGCGAGAAGGGCGGCCTCGTCGTTATTCATCCCCGTGAGATTCTCTACACCCGCGTGAAGCCCGGCGACGTCCCCGAGATCGTCGCGAAGACGCTCAAGAAGGGACAGATCGTCGAGAGGCTCCTCTTCCTCGATCCCGAGGCGGGGGCGCGGATCGAGCTCGAAGGGGAAGTGCCCTACTACAAGCGTCAGATGAGGCTCATCCTCGGCGACAACACGAGGATCGACCCCACCGATATTCGCGACTACGTCGCGCTGGACGGCTACCAGGCGCTGAGGCGCGCGCTCGAGCGCGGAAGGCCGGCTGAGATCATCCGGACGATCACGCGATCGGGCCTGCGGGGACGCGGGGGCGGCGGTTTCCCGGCCGGGATAAAGTGGGAAACGGCGCGGAAGGCTCGCGGCTCGCGGCGTTTCGTCATATGCAACGCCGACGAGGGGGACCCGGGCGCCTTCATGGACCGGAGCATATGCGAAGGCAACCCCCACAGCGTCCTCGAGGGGATGATCATCGGCGCCTATGCGGTCGGGGCTCACGAGGGCTTCATCTACGTGAGAAACGAATATCCTCTCGCCGTCGAGGCGCTCACGACGGCGCTCGCTCAGGCCCGTGAGTGCGGTCTTCTCGGGGAGAACATCCTCGGGAGCGGTTTTTCCTTCGATGTGTCGATATCGAGAGGGGGCGGCGCCTTCGTGTGCGGCGAATCCACGGCGCTCATGGCGTCCCTCGAGGGGCGGCCGGGCGAGCCCCGCGCGAAATACATTCACACGGTCGAGAAGGGCCTCTGGGAGCAGCCGACCGTTCTGAACAACGTCGAGACGTGGGCGAACGTGCCGAAGATCCTTCTCGGAGGGCTCGATTGGTACACGAAGATCGGCACGGGGGACGTGAGCGTGGATCCGTGGGGGGGAAGCAAGGGGACGAAGATATTCTCCCTCGTCGGCAAGGTGAAGAATACGGGCCTCGTCGAGGTCCCCATGGG
>JBEKAW010000081.1:0-9572 GCA_050015715.1 Candidatus Krumholzibacteriaceae bacterium | reverse complement strand
GATTAACGGGACGCAGGAAACGCCGCAGTGTTCCCTGCATCCTATTTCAAGCAGGGCACACCTATGTCGAGGTGCACCACCAGCTGTTTATGTTGAGCGACGTAATCATCATATATAAGCATAGCACGCTTCAAGCGGTCTTTTCAAGGGGCAAATCGGCTTCCCTCAAATCGGCTTTTTGCCCTTGAGTCGCCCCGATTCGTCTGCTATCAATGTACTGCGAATTGAGAATCGGCGGCGATGTGGGGGTACATCAATGATACGACGGACAATCGCAGTCTCTGTCTTTTTGCTCTGCGCGTTCCTGGGGGGTAGATCTGTGGCTGCTCAGATGGAAATGAAGTTCCCGTCGGTCGAAGGCAAGGCGCTCACCGGCGCGGCATTTCGAGCGCCCGAGGGTTTCTCGAAGGAGCACAATCTCGTTCTGGTCGCGTTTCTGCGCGATCAGCAGAAGGACGTCGACACGTGGATTCCGCGGCTCGAGGCGCTCGCCGACTCGAGCGAGGGATTTGCGTTCTACGAGTTCCCCGTCCTCGACAAGATGAACGCCGTTACGCGGTTCTTTATCTATCGGGGCATGCGGGGCGGCATCCCGTCCGAGAAGGCGCGGGCCCGGACCGTCACGTTTCACATCGACAAGGGGGACTTCAAGACGCGGCTCGGCATTATCGATGAGGGCAGGATTTATGAGTTTCTCGTGCGTCCCGACGGGACTATCATCTGGCAATCGTCGGGCGCATGGAGCAAAGAGAAGGAGAATGCGTTGAGAGAGGTTGTGGGGAAGCCCTAGCCTTACGCAAACAAGGAGGAGTAGATGAGAAGACTTTACTGCATCCTCGCGATGCTCGCGTTCGGGGCGCTTCTCGCGGCGGGCGCGTGGGCGCAGAAGGACTGCACGGTCTCCGGCGCCCCGCCGGACACGACGACTGTCAAGGTGGAGGAGGCGCCCCATATCCAGCTCAAGGTGGACACGGCCTTCGCGTACTGCGCGCTCGAGATGACTGGGAGCTACGACCAGCATGGAACGGCGTTCCAGAAGCTCTACGAGGAGTCCGCGAAGCAGGGGATATTCGGCGGCATGCCCTTCGGGGTCTATTATAACAGCCCCAACGATACTCCCGTCGAGAAGCTGAAATGGGATCTCGGTTTTTCGCTGCCGGCCGGCAAGACTCCCGCAGCCCCGCTCGTCGCCAAGAAGTGGGAGTACACGACGATGGCCTCGCTCAAGTACACCGGCGAATTCGGCGGCCAGCCGATGATCGACGCCTACGCCCGGCTCTACAAATGGATCGGCGAGAACGGCTACCAGCCGGCGGGCCCCATGATGGAAACGTACCTCAACGCCCCGTCGCAGGACGAGAAGGGCATGTGGTTCGGCACCATGGAGATCAACGTGCCTGTCGAGAAGGCGCCCCCGGCGAAGGCCAAGTAGACGGAATAGCGGTCGGCACGATGCCCGGCGCGAGGCGCCGGCCGGAGGGGCTCGATGCGGGACAGCATAACCCAGCATCATCTCTGCGCCGTGCTCAATACGGAGATCGGTGCGCGGCCGCCCCGGCCTGCGCGGTCGCCGATCCGCATCCTCGACATGGGATGCGGAAACGGGCATCTCATGGCGTTTCTGCAGCGGATGCTCCCGCAGCTGCGGCCCGGGCTCGCGTTCGAGATCTACGGATTCGACGTGACGGATTCCCGCGTTCAGGAGTCCGGCTGCTTCGCGGAGACGCTCGCGTTTCTCGGGCAGCAGTTTCCCGCGGTAGACTGGCGCCGGCGGATGTTCCAGATAAGGTCGCGGGAGGAATGGCCGTTCCCGGAAGGCCATTTCGACTACGTGGTCTCGAATCACGTGCTGGAGCATGTGTTCGATCATGACTTCGCCTTCGCTCAGATGCGGCGCGTGCTCGCGCCGGAGGGAACGGCGGTCCACCTGTTCCCGTTGAAGTGCTGCATCCGCGAGGGGCATCTGCGGCTTCCGTTCGCGCACTGGATATCGGACGCCGACCTTTTGCTCGGTTATCTGAAGGCCTGCAGCCGGCTTGGTATGGGGAAGTGTCGCGAGCATGTGGCGCAAGGCCATTCCGCGAGCTTGATGGATTATTGCCGGAAGCATGCCGACTACCTGATCTACGAGACGAACTATCTGTCTCTCGGGGAAGTGTACAGGCTCGCGAAGCGCAACCGCCTGAGGAGCTCGTTCCGCTACACGGAGCAGTTCTATGCTAACAAGCTCCGGCAGGTGTTCGGGCGGCCGCCGAGGCATAGGTACTCGGCGGCTCCGCATGCGGCGTTGAAGCGTCCGCTCTTTGTTCTCCTGATGTTCGTGTCGAGCGTCACGCTCGTGCTGGAGAAGAGCAATACCTATACGCGGAACACGCTGGCGCCGGGGGCCCAGTAGCCCGCGAGGTGAGGATGCGGGGCCTCATGTGGGTTCAATATTTCTGAAGCGTGTGACGTCATGACGTCTTGATGTTATGACGCTATGGTGCTGTGGGGTGATATGGAGGTGATTGTGATGAGGGAAGGCACCAAACGTTCGACCATCTACTTCAGGCCGGGGCTTCACCGGGCCCTTCGAATCAAAGCCGCCGAGACCAACAGGAGCCTCTCCGATCTCGTGAACGACGCCGTTCAGAGCGCTCTTCGCGAGGACGAGGAAGACCTTTCCGCGTTCGATGAGCGCGAGAAGGAGCCTGCGCTGACGTACGAAGAGCTGCTGAGAGATCTGAAGGCCCATGGGAAGATATAGACTGGTTTTCGAGAAATCTCTCGACGAGGATCTCCGCGACATTTCGAAGAAGGACGTCGCCGGCATTTTGAAATGCCTCGAGGCGTTATCGGAAGATCCGCGCGCTCCCGGCTGCGAGAGGCTGTCGGCTCGGGAAAGATACCGCGTTCGTTGGGGCTCGTACCGGATCGTCTACGAGATCGAGGATGACGCGCTGATAGTCGTCGTGGTCAAGGTGGGACACGGTTTCTCGCGGAAATGGCCTTGACAATCCGCGCCCATGTGGGTACAATGTAATTACAAGGGGTGATGGATCATGAAAACGAAGATTATCAAGATCGGCAACTCGCGGGGCATCCGCATACCGAAGCCGCTCATAACCCAAGCCGGGATTCAGGATGAGGTTGACATCAGTCTGGAAGAGAACCGCCTCGTGATAATTCCCGCGGATCATCCCCGTTCTGACTGGGCTGAGGCGTTCCGCGCCATGGCCGCGCGCGGGGACGATTCGTTGCTCGATAATGTCGGAGCGATGGGCACGATATGGGATGAGGAGGAATGGGAATGGAAGTGAGTCGATTCGACATCTTCACGGTGCACCTTGATCCCACCGTTGGAAGCGAGATCAAGAAGACACGGCCGTGCGTAATCATATCCCCCGATGAGATGAATCGGCATATTCGCACCGTCATCATAGCGCCCGTGACGACAAAGGGGAGGCCCTATCCCACAAGAGTCGCGTGCCGAATCAAGGGCAGGTCGGGGCAGATAGTATTGGACCAGATTCGGACGATAGACAAGGAGCGCCTCGCGAAGAAATTGGGACGGGTTGATCGCCGTGCGGCTGAGGCGGCGCTGTCAGTGCTCTCGGAAATGTTCGCGCCGTAACAAGAGAATTCTAACTCGCCTACGGGCCGTAGTGCAGGATTATGCTGCCCAGAGGGGCCGCGAACACGTCGTTCCCTGAGCTTCCCCACACGAACAAGAGATAGGTGCGCGTCCCGCTTGTCATCGGGCGCCAGCCCCTGCCGTTGTAGTGCAGGATCGTGCCTCTAGATCCCACCGCGAAAATGTCATTCTTCGAGCTCCCCCACACGCCAGAGAGATATTCTCTCGTCCTGCTCGTCATCGCGCTCCAGGGCCAGCCGTTGTAGTGCAGGATCGTGCCTTCGTCGCCCACCGCGAACACGTCGTTCCTAGAACTCCCCCATACGCCAAGGAGAGAAGCGTTCGTCCCGCTTGTCATCTGGCTCCAAGTGCTGCCGTTGTAATGCAGGATCATGCCCTTATATCCAACCACGAACACGTCGCTCTCCGAGCTTCCCCATACTCCACGAAGAGGACCGCTCGCCCCTCTTGTCATCAGGGTCCAGCCCCTGCCGTCGTAGTGCAAAATCGTACCCTCGTCGCTAACCGCGAACACGTCGCTTCCCGAGCTCCCCCACATGCCGACGAAATCGTCGGTGCTGCCGCTCGTCATCGGGCTCCAGGCGCTCCCGTCGTAGTGCAGGATTGTGCCGTTCCATCCAACGGCGAAGACGTCGCTCCCCGAGCTCCCCCACACGGCATGGAGGTCGGGAATCGTCCCGTTCACCATCCTGCTCCAGGCGTAGCCGTCGTAGTGCAGGATCGTATTGGATCCCACTGCGAAGACGTCGTTCTCCGAGCTCCCCCAGACCGCATTGAGGCCGTAGATGCCCCCGCCCGTCATTACGCGCCAGGCACTGCCGTTGTAGTGATGAATCTCGCCGCGCGAGCCCACGGCGAACACATCGCTCCCCGAGCTCCCCCACACGCTATAGAAAAGGGCGTTCGTATCGGTTGTATCCGCGCTCCAGGCGCTGCCGTCGTAGTGCAGGATCGTGCCGTTCGAGCCCACCGCGAACACGTCGCTTCCCGAGCTCCCCCACACGCCGTTGAAAAGGGCATTCGTCCCGCTCGACATCGGGCTCCAGGCGCTGCCGTCGTAGTGCATGATCGTGTTGAATCCCGCCGCGAAGACGTCGCTCCCCGAGCTGCCCCAAACCCCGTAGAGCGGAGCGCTCGTCCCGGTTGTCATCGTGCTTAAGGTGCTGCCGTCGTAGTGCAGGATCACCCCGCCCGAGCCCACCGCGAAGATGTCGCTCCCCGAGGTTCCCCATACACCATACAGGGTGTAGGCTGTCCCGCTCTTCAGCGGGCTCCAAACATTGCCGTTATAATGCAGGATCGTGCCCGATCCGACCGCGAAGACATTGCTTCCCGAGCTTCCCCACACGCCGGAGAGATCGCTGCTCGTCCCGCTCGTCATCGCGCCCCAGGCCCTGCCGTCGTAGTGCAGGATCGTGCCGCCCAAGCCCACCGCGAACACGTCGCTCCCCGAGCTCCCCCAGACGCCGTAGAGAGAAGCGCTCGTCCAGCACGTCATCGCGCTCCAGACGCTGCCATCGTAGTGCAGGACCGTGCCGCCCATGCCCACGGCGAAGACGTCCCTTCCCGAGCTTCCCCACAGAGCGAGCTCGGGCGGGTTGACCTGCATCGAACGCCAGCTCGAAACACGATATGGGGTCAGCGGACCCACGCTCTCGCCGCCGCATCCCGCGAGCGCCGAGAGCAGCGCCAAAGCGATCAGTGCTCTTGTCCATCGCATAGTCGCGAGTATATAACGCTTGAGACGGCGGCGAAATGGATTTGTGCTCGCGGGGATTACGCGATAGAATCCAATCGTCGTCATTCCATCCTGGATAGATAGATGAAATATACCCTCGCGGCGTTTCTCGCTCTTCTCATTCTCCCTTCCTGCGCGAAGCAGGAAGCCCCGCGGCGCGTGTACCCCGTGCCCTTCACGGCCGTTCACATCAACGACAAATTCTGGGCGCCGAAGATCGAGATCAACCGCACGGTCTCGATCCCGTCGGCGTTCAAGCAGTGCGAGAAGAACGGCCGCCTCGACAACTTCGCCCTCGCAGGGGGGAAGATCAAAGGCGAGCACAGGGGGGACTTTCCCTTCGACGACACCGACGTCTACAAGGTCGTGGAGGGCGCTTCGTACGCCCTCGCCGTAAAATACGACGCGCGGCTCGACGCGTACGTCGACAGCGTGATCGCCCTCATCGCCGGGGCCCAGGAACCGGACGGCTATCTCTACACGTGCCTCACGAACAAATGCAAACGGCTCGAGAAGTGGTACGGCAAGGGGCGCTGGGATCAATTGAACAGCCACGAGCTGTACAACTGCGGGCATCTCTACGAAGCGGCGGTAGCCCATTACCTTGCGACCGGCAAAAGGACTCTCCTGAACGTCGCAATCAAGAACGCCGATCTCATCGACAAGGTTTTCGGCCCGGCCGCGGGGCAGAAGAAGAGGCCCTCGGGGCATCCGATCATCGAGATGGCGCTCGTCAAGCTCTACCGGGTCACGGGGGAGGAGCGTTATCTCAAGCTCGCGAGATTCTTCATCGATGAAACGGGCAAGGGCACGGACGGCCACAAGCTGAATCCATACAGCCAGGACCACAAACCGGTCGTCGATCAGGACGAGGCCGTCGGCCACGCCGTGCGTTTCGGATACCTCTACTCGGGCGTCACGGACGTCGCCTCCCTGATGCACGATGCGGCGCTCATGAACGCCTCGAAACGTGTCTGGGAGAACGTCGTCTCGAAGAAGCTCTATATCACTGGCGGAATCGGCTCGCGAGGGCAATGGGAGGGCTTCGGCCCCAACTACGAGCTCCCCAACATGACCTCGTACTGCGAGACGTGCGCATCCATCGCGAACGTCTTCTGGAACTGGCGTCTGTTCCTCAATGAAGCCGACTCCCGCTACTACGACGTGCTCGAGCGCGTGCTCTACAACGGCCTGATCTCGGGGGTCTCCCTCAGCGGTGACCGGTTCTTCTACGACAATCCGATCGAATCGAACCACACGCACGAGCGCGCGCCGTGGTTCGGATGCGCCTGCTGCCCCGGGAACGTCACGCGGTTCATGGCGTCGATTCCCGGGTACGTTTACACGGCCGCCGACGACGCTGTCTGCGTGAACCTCTTCGTGGGAAACACAGCCGAGATCCCGATGGGGAGAGACACCATGAGGCTCTCGCAGACCACGAACTATCCCTGGGACGGAAACGTGACGATCAATATCGTGAAGCCCGCGAAGCGACGCTTCGATCTAATGGTGCGCATCCCGGGCTGGGCACGAAACGAGGTCGTCCCATCCGATCTCTATCACTTCGCAGATTCGACGCGCGAAGCGGTCGCGTTTCAGCTCAACGGGAACCCGACGAAGCCCAGAATCGCCAATGGCTACGCGCATTTCGAGAGGCGCTGGAGGGCGGGGGACAGGGTCGAGATCACGATGCCTATGCCGGTGCGAAAGGTGGCGGCGTGCGACAGCGTAGAGAGCGATCGGGGGAAGATCGCTTTTCAGCGCGGGCCGCTCGTTTACTGCTTCGAGGACAAGGACAATGGCAACGGCTGGATGTTCGATCTCTTTGTTCCCAAGAATGAAGAGGCGCGGAGTCAATTCGAGCCGGGGCTCCTCGGCGGCATAACGACCTTGACGATGAACGGGTACAAGGTCGCCGTAAGCGGCGCTGACACGACCGTCGAGCCGGTGGCGCTGAAGGCCATTCCATACTATGCCTGGGCCAATCGGGGCGCCGCCAACATGCGCGTATGGATGAGCGACGCGAAAGACAATGCGTGCACAAAGGCCGGCTGGGGCAAGGAGATGGACGCGACAGCGTCCTCATCGTCGAAATGGGTCTGGGGGCTGAACACCCGATTCGATCCCAAGAGCTCACGCGACATCGACAAGATCTACTACTATTTCTACGAGAGCAAGGGCGCGGACGAGTGGGTGCAGTATGATTTCAAGAAGCCCGTCACTCTGTCTCAATCCAAGATCTACTGGCTGAACCTCGATCACTACGAGGGCAACTACCGGGCGCCGGAGTCATGGGCCCTCATGGTCCAGGATGCGAAGAGGCGCTGGGTGAGCGTCACCGCCACGGGCCCCTACGGACTCGAGCTCGACAAATACAATTCGGTGACGTTCAAGCCGGTCAGAACCACGGCCATCCGCATGAGGGTGAAGCTCCAGAAAGGAAACTTCGCGGGAATCCTCGCGTGGAAGGTCATCTGAAGGAAAATGTAGCGATCGATCGCGGTCTATCACTAGGCGGAGATTAGCATAGAACCCGACGTGGACACGCTGATCTGCATTGTCATCATCGGTGTGGGCACCGCATCCCTGGTGGCCTTGTCATGGCGTTCGCTCCCTCGCCCACGTTCACATGGATTCTTCCGTTTCTTTGCATTAGAGGCGATTCTTTGGCTAGTTGTTTTGAATGCCTCGCACTGGTTCAGCCGTTCGGGCTCGCCTCGCCAGCTGTTTTCCTGGGTGCTTCTTGCCAGTTCGCTCTTCCTCGTGCTCCACGGGTTTCACCTTCTCCGAGTTCTCGGGGAACCTACAACTCCGGTTCCAGGTTCGCCCACCTATCGCATCGAAAACACTACGAGGCTTCTCACGGTTGGCGCGTACCGATATATACGTCATCCCTTGTATGCCTCCGCCCTTTTCGGGGCGTGGGGCGCGGCTCTGAAAGCGGTCTCGCTGCGGTCCATTGCCTTGGGAGTTATCGCGACGGCCTTTCTGGTCGCGACCGCGAAAGCCGAGGAGCGAGAGAACATCGTTCGTTTCGGAAGCGCGTATCGCGAGTACATGGGGCGTACGCGCATGTTCATTCCGTTCGTCTGGTGAGCTTGATCGACGCCTAACTGCGTGCTGCAGCCGCCTGCTCGCAGCCTCTATTTGAGCTCGATCCCGTCGAGGCTGAAGCTGAATGGGCCGGGCTTCGGCCCTGCCGTAAAGCCGATGGCCGTGATCTGAGTGCTATCGAGATTTGGAAAATCCTTGAAGGCGAAGCTGACCTCTCGCCACTCGGCTCCGCAGGTGAACGATTGGGTCGCCGGCATGTAGCCCGTTTCCTTCGAATAGAGAAGGATCCGGTATGTCTGCCCGTCCCCCTTGGCCCAAAAAGTGATTCTCTCCGCCTTCGAGAGATCGGCCGGCTCAAAAGGCTTGCTGGCAGGGAACATGATCGTGCCGCTCCATGCATAGGCGAGACCGCCAGCCACTTCACCGGATAGCGCGAGACAATGTTGGCTGCCGTTCGCCCCGCCCGCCGCTATCTTCATCTCGACCGTGGATTTGCCGCCCATCATAGCGTCGGTCGACTGTATCCAACCGGAACCGAAGCGGCTGCCGGGTGTGCCGTCTTCGAAATCGCTGAGCATGCCGACCGCCAAATCGGCGAGAAACGCCGGCGCGGGCTGAGTGGCGGCGGGTTTCTTCCCTTGGGCGATCGTGTCGCGGTAGCCCGCACGGTCCAGCTCCACTCCCTCCTTCCAGATTCCAGCGATGCGGCGCGTGTCCTTGATATTGACCAGCGGATTGCCGTCGACGAGCAGCAGGTCGGCGCGCAGCCCTTTGGCGATGCGGCCGCGGTCGGCGAGACCGAAGACCTTTGCCGGAAGCGCGGTGGCCGCGGTCAAAGCTTCAGCGGGCGTGAGTCCCGACTGCACCAGGAGCTCCAGCTCCTGATGGAGGCTCGCGCCATAGGTCGTGCCGGGATTGGGAGCGTCGGTGCCGGCCAGAACGGTCAGTCCGCTCTTCTTGAAGGCGCGGGTGGCGCCTGCCGCGACGTCGAAATTCGCCTGCGTGAACGACGTCCCCGGGAACTGCGTCTTCAAACCCGCGAGAGCGGTGGAGGGGATTAGGGGCTCGAGCTGCGGATCGTTCAGCAGCGCGACTCCCGGCTTCAGGCCGCAAATGGTGCTGATGACCGTCAACGTGGGAATCAGA
>JBEKAW010000080.1:0-9719 GCA_050015715.1 Candidatus Krumholzibacteriaceae bacterium | reverse complement strand
GCCACCGGCCCGGCCGTTCCCAAAGACGGGCCCTTCGCCGCTCCCTCTGCGAGATCGGCGGTTCCCAAAGACGGGCCCTTCGCCGCGTCCGCGGCGGGGCCCGGCGTGGGAACCGCCGTATCGTACGCTCGGTCGCGCTCCGCGCGCAGGAGGCTATTCGCCGCGTGGAGCTCGAACGCGTCCCACGGCAGCGGCTCGTCCAGCGGCCGCGCCCCGATGAGCCCCGGGGTCTCGAGGCCGCTCTCGCCGAGCGCGCGCTCCCAGAGATCGAAACGCAGCCTGTCTCCCCAGCCGTCGAAAACGCAGCCGAGCTCGTAGGCCCGTCTGAGCGCCGGCCAGAGGCGCCGGTCCCCGCGGGCGAGAATCCCCTCGAGGATGCTCGTCCGGGGATCGCGCAGGCTCAGGTTCACGAGGCGGCTCCGGATGCGCCGCGCGAGATACTCTTCCTTCGCGCGAAACTCCTCGATCGAGCACTGCCGCTCCCATTGAAACGGCGTGTGCGGCTTCGGCACGAACGGGGAGATCGAAACGCCGAGGTTGAATCTGCCCTGTCTGCGCGGGAGCGTGAGAATCCGCGCGATGAGCCAGGCGGCGCCGTCGAGGTCCGTCTCCGTCTCCGTCGGGAGCCCGATCATGAAGTAGAGCTTGAGCGTCTGCCAGCCCCCCGAGAGGATCTTCGCGACGCCCTCGAGGATTTCCTCGTCGCTGAAGTCTTTTCTCACGACGCGGCGGAGCCGCTCCGTCCCCGCCTCGGGCGCGAGCGTGAAGCCCGATTTCGTGACGGTCGACGAGGCCGAAACGATCCCGCTCGTGATCGTCTCGGGTCTCAGGCTCGGGAGCGCGAGGGACACCTTCCGCCGCTCGAGCTCGGGGACGAGCCGCGCGAGAAGCTCGTCGAGCCTCGAGTAGTCGGAGGTCGAGAGCGACAGTAGCGACACCTCGTCCCAGCCGGTCGCGTCGAGCCCCTCGAGAACCGCGCCCATGATCTCGTCGACGCTGCGCTCGCGGCAGGGCCGGTAGAACATCCCCGCGTGGCAGAAACGGCACCCGCGCGAGCAGCCGCGCATGATCTCGACGGCGAGTCTCTGGTGAACGACCTCGCTCGACGGCACGATCGGCCGCCGCGGAAGATCCCCGGGACCGAAGCGGTGCGTGCGCGCCGTGACGGCGGAGCTGATTCCGTCGACGTAAACCCCGTCGATCCCGGCGAGCGCCTCACGGCGAGCCCCGCGCCCCGCGCCCGCCCCCTTCAGCCGGGCGAGCGCCGCGACCGCCTCGACGAGCGAATCCTCCCCGTCCCCAAGGAAGATCGCGTCCACCGCCTCGAGAAAGGGCAACGGGTTCGTGCACGAGGGGCCTCCCGCGACGACGAGGGGATCGTCCTCGCGCCGTGCCCGCGCCTCGAAGGAGAGTCCCGCGAGATCGAGCACCATGAGCAGATTCGTGTAATGGAGCTCGTAGGTGACGGAGATCCCGATGAGATCGAACCTCGCGGCCGGCGTTCCCGTCTGCATCGACCTGAACGGCTCGCCGCACGCGCGCATGAGCCGCGCGGCGTCGGGCCATGGGGCGAAGGCGAATTCCACCCCGACGCCCTCCATCGACGCGAGCGCATGATAGAGGAAGCGAATCCCCAGGTGGGACATCCCTATCTCGTAAACGTCGGGAAAGACGAGGAGCACGTTCAGGCGCCCCTCGCGGAAGCCGTCATTCGAGAGATTCAGCTCGCCGTTCGTGTAGCGCGACGGACGCTCGACGAGCGGGAGGAGGGGCGAGAAGCTCAAAGACCCAACTCCTCCCTCACGCCGAAACCCTCGCCGCACCCGGCGCGATTCTCGAAGACGTCCTTGTGCAGACAGCCGTCGGGCGTGATCGGGTACGTGCCGTTGAAGCACGCGACGCAGTAGTTGTCGGGGTCTTCGACGCACGCGAGGAGCCCTTCGATGGAGAGGTAATGGAGGCTGTCGACGCCGAGGTAGTCCCTGATCTCGTCGACCGTGTGGCTCGAGGCGATGAGCTCGCCGCGCGTCGGCGTGTCGATGCCGTAGTAGCACGAATGCGTGATGGGGGGCGAGCCGATCCTCAGATGAATCTTGTCCGCGCCCGCCTGCCGCAGCATCGTGATGAGCTTCTGCATCGTCGAGCCTCGCACGATCGAATCGTCGACGACGATGATCTTCTTGCCCTTGAGGACGCCGCGCACGGGGTTGAACTTTATCCGCACGTCCCAGTCGCGCATGGTCTGCCGCGGCTGGATGAAGGTGCGCCCGACGTAGTGGTTTCTGATGAGGCCGAGCTCGAACGGGATCTTCGACTCCTCGGCGAATCCGAGAGCGATCGTGTTGCTCGAGTCGGGCACGGCGATGACCATATCGGCGTCGGCGGCCGACTCGATCGCGAGGCGTCTGCCGAGCCTGCGCCGCACCTTGTCGACGTTCTCGCCGAAGACTCGGCTATCGGGCCGCGAGAAGTAGATGAACTCGAATATGCAGCGCCTGAGCCGCTTCTCGGGCTCCGCGAATCGCATGAACTGCGGCCCCCCCGGCCCGAGCACGCAGAGCTCGCCGGGCGCGATCTCGCGCATGTACATCGCGCCGATGATGTCGAACGCGCAGCTCTCCGAGGCGAAGACGTACGCGTTGTCGAGACGCCCGAGACAGAGCGGCCGGAATCCATACGGATCGCGCGCCGCCATGACACGGTCCTTCGTGAGAAACACGAGCGAGAAGGCGCCCTTCACCTTCTGGAGCGCCTCCATGATCATCTCTTCGAGCGCCGGGCGCCTGCTGCGGGCGATGAGATGGAGAATGACCTCGCTGTCGGTCGTGCTCCGGAAGATCGAGCCGTCCGTTTCCATCTCGTGGCGCAGCTCGATCGCGTTCACGAGGTTCCCGTTGTGGGCGACGGCGATCTTGCCGACCTTGCAGTCGACAAGGAGCGGCTGGATGTTGGCGGTGCTCGAAAGCCCCGTCGTCGAGTAACGGTTGTGCCCGATCGCCATGTTGCCCTTGAGCTCCGAGAGGATCTCCCGGTCGTAGACCTTCGCGACGAGCCCGATATCGCGGTGCTCGTGGATGCGCCCGCCGTCCGACGTTATGATGCCGGAGCTCTCCTGCCCGCGGTGCTGGAGGGAGTAGAGGCCGAGGTAGGCGAACTGCGCCGCGTCCTCAATCCCGTAGACCCCGAATAACGCGCACTCTTCCTTGAGCTTCACGCCGTTCACCCTTTCGACCGCTTGGCCGCGGCGGGCTTGTCCGCCTCGACGCGCGTCGTCGCGATAATCTCGTATTGTTGATAATGCGGATTGAGGAGAAGGCCCTCGCGCCTCGAACGGCTCACGAGCATCTTCTCGACGTCCCCGAGCGCGGCCTTCTCGGAAGGCGCGCCGACGATGAGCCGCCAGACCTCGCCATACTTCATGTCGGAGACCTTTGCTCCCTTGAGCCGTGCGTTCAGGCGCTCGGCGAATCCGATCTCTCGGTCGGGTCGTCTCTCGCGCACGAGGCAGTCGAATGCGAAGAGCCCGGTGCCGGACGTTCCCGCGACGGCGCCCTTCACCGCTCCTGCTCCGGTGCCGGACGTTCCCGCGACGGCGCCCTTCGGCGCTCCTGCGCCGGGGCCCGGAGCGGGAACGTCCGGCACCCCGAAATCCTTGTCCAGCGCGAGATCCCCGATGACGAGCCCCGCCCCCGCCGTGAGGCGGTAGAGGTGC
Organism: Candidatus Krumholzibacteriaceae bacterium; assembly: GCA_050015715.1. Taxonomy (GTDB): domain Bacteria; phylum Krumholzibacteriota; class Krumholzibacteriia; order Krumholzibacteriales; family Krumholzibacteriaceae; genus SSS58A. The sequence continues at coordinate 6,007 of JBEKAW010000080.1, read as the reverse complement.
TTGTTCTGGTTCGTGAAGGCGCTGTCGAGACGTATCACGCGGTCGATCTCCGCGAGAACGCTCTTCCCGTCGGCCCCCTCGGCCTCCATTCCCCAGTACCAGTAGTGCGTCATCCCGCGGAGCACGCCCGCGAAATTGAGCTTCTCGACGAGCGTGATCCGCGCCGTCTGCGTGACGAGGTCGATCACCTTGAGCCGCACCCAGAGCTGCACCTGCGTCTTCATCGCGCGCCTCCCTTCCCGTCGAGGAGCGCGGCGAAGAAGGCTCGGGCCGGCCCTTCCGTCTCCATCCGGCCGGCCTCTCCCGCCGCCGAGCGGCGCTTCTCTCCCCATCGTCCGCCGAGATCCTCGGGCACCTGCCGGAGCCACGTCGCCCGCTCGGGATGCGGCATCATTGCGAGCACGTTGCCCTCCCGGTTCGAGACGCCCGCGATGTTGTCCGCGGAGCCGTTCGGATTCACCGGAAACGATTCGACGGCCACGCCCCAGGCGTCGCAGTACCGGAGCGCGATCTGATTGTTCTTTTTCATCTCGTCGAGGACGCCCGAGTCCTCCGTCACGAACCGTCCCTCGGCGTGGGCGATCGGAATCGGGATAATGGCCCCGTCGAGGTAGCCCCGCGTCCAGAGACAGGCGCTCTTCTCTTTTCTCAGGTGCACCCACGTGCAGTAGTACCCCTCGCGGTCGGCCATGACGTTGGGCGCGAGCGCCAGGTCCACCTTTTCCCAGTGAATGCCGGGGATGAGCCCCGACTCCACGAGGACCTGGGCGCCGTTGCAGATGCCGAGCACCGGCTTCCCCCGGCGCGCGAGCTCCGAGACCGCGTCCATGATGCGGTCCTTCGCCGCGACGACGCCGGCGCGGATTCGATCCTGATACGAGAAGCCTCCCGGGAGAATGACGCCCGCGCAATCGTCGAGGAGCTTCGGATCCTCGTTCCAGCGGAAGATCGCGGCCTCGAACCCGACCGAGCCCGCCGCCGCGGCGCTCTCGTACTCGCAATTGACGCCCGGGAACTGGACGATCGCGACCGTGCCCTTGAGGGAGCTATTCATGCGCGCTCACCCCCTTCGGTTCGACGCCGAATATCGAGCGGCACCCGGACAGGTAGAGGTCGCCGATCCTGGAGAGGTCCCATCGCGCGAGACTCTTCTTCATGTGCGTCACCTCGAGCCGTTCCGTCCGCGCGAGATCGCCGAGCTTCGTGAGCGTCACGCCATTTGCCGCGCAGACAGCGCGCACCTCGTCTTCGATCCCCGCGGGAAGCTCGACGACGAAGCAGCCGGTCTCGGAGAAGAGAAGCTTCTCGGGCGCGAGATTGAAACCCGCGAGCGCGTCGAGGTCGAGCTTGAATCCGAGCGCGCCCGCGCCGCGGCCGCCGAGCGCCATCTCGGCGAGCGCCGTGAGGAGCCCGCCCTGGCTCACGTCGTGGCACGCGCGCACCCAGCCGAGGCCGTGCATTTCGTGAACCGTCCGGATGAGCTGCCTCTCGCGTTCGAAATCGGCCTTCGGCACGTTCGCGCCGAGCGTATGGTAAACGATGCGGTAGTACTCGCTCCCCCCGAGCTCGTCGAGGATGTCGCCGACGAGGTAGAGCGTGTCCCCCACGTCCTTGAACTGGATCGAACGGCACCTCGAGTAGTTGACGACGACGCCGACGCAGCACAGAACGGGGGACGGGGGAATGGACTTCCCGCTCTCGCTCTGGTTGTAGAAGCTCACGTTGCCCGAGACGACGGGGAGCGGCGCGCCCTCATGGTCGAGATGCCCGATCCCGCGGCAGGCGTCGCCGATCCCGCGCACCCCCTCGGAGAATTCCCAGAAGACCTCCTCGACCTCGGGGTTCCCGTAGTTGAGGCAGTCGGTGATCGTCACGGGCACGGCGCCGACGGCGGCGACGTTGCGCGCCGCCTCGCAGACGCCGAGCGCCCCGCCCTGATACGGATCGATGAGCCCGTAGAAGGGATTCCCGTCGACCGAGAAGGCGAGCCCCGTTTTCCGGCCCGGGAGCGGCGCGATGACGCATGCGTCCGCCTCGCCGGGGCGGAGCACCGCGCGGCCCTGCACCTCGCTGTCGTAGCGGCGGAAGACGTAGTTTTTCGACGCGCCGTTCGGGGACGAGATCATCGCGAGAAAATCGTCGTGCAGGCGTCGCCCGGGGTCGAGCTTCGGCTCTTCGAAGTGCCGCCGGCGCGGCGTGCCTTTACGATTGTACGAGATGCCGGTCGTGATGACCTCGACGGGCGCGCTGCAGACGACGCTCCCCCCGGTCTCGATCGTGTAGTTCGGTTCGTTCGTGATATCGCCGATGACGACGGCCCCCGCGCCCTGATAGATGTGCGGGAGCTCGAAATCCTCGTTGAAGATTTTCAGCACCTCGTCGACGAAGCCGGCTGGCACGGCCATCGCGAAGCGCTCCTGCGTCTCGGAGCACGAGACGACGGCCGGCGGGTAGTGGCCGAGCGCGAGGTTCACCTTGTCGAGGTCGAGCTTCACGCCGAAGCCTCCCGCGTGCGCGAGCTCCGAGGTCGCGCATGCGATCCCTCCCGCGCCGAGGTCCTTGAAACCGATCGTGACGCCTCGCCTTTCGGCCGCCTCGAACACCTTCTTCATCGCCTCGCTGAGGACGCGCTTGAGGAAGGGGTCGGGCACCTGCACGGCGCCGCGGTTCGCCTTTTCCTCGGCCGCGAGGTCCTCGGAGGCGAACGCGGCCCCACCGAAGCCCGAGTCGTCCGTGGGCTTCCCGATGAGTATCATCTTGTACGGAGTCGTGCGCGCCTCGGCCGGCACGCGGCTCCGTATCACGCGCGACTCCTTCACGAGCCCCACCGCGACGACGTTCACGAGGCAGTTATCGTCGTAGCCCTTGTCGAAGACGACGTCGCCGCCGAGGTTCGGCACGCCGAGGGCGTTCCCGTACTGCGCGATTCCCTCGATGACGCCGCGCGCGATCGAGATCACCTGCTGCCCCTTCGGCCCCGCGGGATCGCCGAAGCGCAGCGGATCGAGCGAACCGACCACGTCGGCGCCCATGCAGTAGACGTCGCGCACGATGCCACCGATGCCCGTCGCGGCGCCCTCCACGGGAAGCACCTGAGAGGGGTGGTTGTGGCTCTCGTGGCTGATCACGAGGCACCAGAAGTCGCCGTCCTCGGCGGGCGCGAAGCGGATAATGCCGGAGTCCTCGCCGGGACCGAGAACGACGTTCGGCGCCTCGGTCGGAAGAAATTCCTTGAGCACGGCGCGGCTGCTCTTGTAGCTGCAGTGCTCGCTCCACATCGTGTTGAAGATCGTGAGCTCCACCACGGTCGGATCGCGGCGGAGAAGCTCGACGACGCGGCGCGCCTCGCCCGGGGCGATATTGAACCCGTGCTTCTTGAGAAGGCCCGCGATCTCTGAGTCGGACTTCCCCCGCACCTGAATGATTCCCTGAAGCGCTTGACCCATCGTTATCAGTTCCTTCTTCCGAGCGTGCGTTTGAAGATAAAGTCGATTTTCCCGAAGTGCGCCGCGAGATCGAAGAGGGCGTCTATCTCGCCCTTCGTGAAGCGGCTCCTGAGACGCTTGTCGGCGGCCAGCAGCGCCCTGAAGCTCGTGCCCGTCCGCATGCTCTCCATCGCGGCCCCCTGCACGATCTCGTACGCCTCATTCCGGGAGAATCCGTGGTCGACGAGGAAGAGGAGCACGTGCTCCGAGAAGACGAGCCCCCCGGTGCGGTTCAGATTCTCGCGCATCGCGCGCTTGTTGACCTGGACGTTCTCCATGATCCACGTGAACTTCTCGAGCATATAGGCGAGGAGCATCGTCGAGTCAGGGATAATGACCCGCTCGACGGATGAGTGGCTGATGTCCCGCTCGTGCCAGAGGGCGACGTCCTCGAGAGCGGCGTGGGCGTTCGCGCGCAGGATGCGCGCCATGCCGCAGATGCGCTCGCAGAGAATCGGATTGCGCTTGTGCGGCATCGCGCTCGATCCTTTCTGGCCGCGCGTGAACGGCTCCTCCGCCTCGGCGATCTCGCTGCGCTGGAGGGAGCGGATCTCCGTGGCCATTTTCTCGAGCGAGGCGCCGATCACCGCGAGCGTCGCCATGTACGCCGCGTGGCGGTCGCGCTGGATGATCTGGGTCGTCACGTTCGCGGTCTCGAGGCCGAGCCTCCGCATCACGAAGCGCTCGACCCTGTGATCGATGTGGGTCTGCGTGCCGACGGCGCCCGTCATCTTGCCGACGCGGATCTCGTCGATCGCGCGCTCGAGCCGCTCGACGTTGCGCCCCGTCTCCTCGTACCAGACGAGGAGCTTGAGCCCGAAGGTGATCGGCTCGGCGTGCATGCCGTGCGTCCGCCCCACCATCGGCGTGCGGCGGTAGCGTACCGCCTGCCTCCGCAGCACCGCGCGGAGCCTCTTGAGGCGCGCGAGGATCTCCCGGCCCGAGGCCGTCATCTGGCACGCGAGCGCCGTGTCGAGGAGATCGCTGCTCGTCATGCCGAGGTGGAGGTAGCGCCCCGAAGGGCCGATCCGGCTCGACATGTCGGTGAGAAACGCGATCACGTCGTGGCGGACCTTATCCTCGATCTTCTCGATCCGTTTGACGCTGAATCCCGCCCGGGCGCGGATCTCGCGCGCCGCCCGCTTGGGAATGAGGCCGTAGGAGGCCATTCCCTCGCAGTAGAGCACCTCGATCTCGCGCCAGAGGTCGAACTTGTATTCTTCGGACCAGATTTTCGTGATCTCGGGAACGGAGTACCGTGGAATCAATCGAAACCTCCTCAGATGGACGCGGCGCCGGCCTCAGGTGCCCTTCGGAAGCTCGGCGAGTCTCAGCTTCACCGACTGCGTTTTGCCGGCGCGGCTCAAGACCATATCGATCGTATCTCCGACGCGGAACCCGAATACGGCCCGCGCCGCCTGCTCGGGGGTGCTCACCTTCGAGCCGTTCACCTCGAGAATGACGTCCCCGCTCCGGACGCCGGCCTGGGCGCCCGGGCTCGACGCCTCGACCTTCTCCACGAGGAGCCCGCCCCCCGCGCCGAGGGAGAGCTTCCGCGCGGCGTCCGCGGTGACCGCGCTCACCCTGATACCCGTCCACGTGACCCGCACGCGACCGTAATGGAGGAGCTCGTCGGTGACCATTTTCGACGTGTTGATCGGGATCGCGAAGCTCATCCCGGGAACGTTCCCCTCGGAGGTCGTGAAGATGAACGTGTTGATGCCGATGACCTCTCCCGCGCTCGACACCAGGGGGCCGCCGCTGTTGCCCGGATTGATCGCGGCGTCCGTCTGGATCATGTTCTGATAGACGGGCGTGTCGCTGCCCGATTTCACGTCGCGGTGAAGCGCGCTCACCACGCCGACGGTCACGCTCGGCTGCGCGTCGCCGAGAAGGTAGCCGAAGGGGCTCCCGATGGCGATCACCCATTCTCCGATCGCGAGGCGATCCGAATCGCCGAGGATCGCGTACTGCAGGTTTTTGGCTTCGATCTTGAGGAGCGCGACGTCATACGCGGCGTCGGAGCCCGTGACCTTCGCCTCCGCCCTCGTCCCGTCGGTCATCGTGACGACGATGCGTTCGGCCTCGCGCACGACGTGCTCGTTCGTCAGGATGTATCCGTCGGGGGTGACGATGAGACCGGAGCCGAAGCTCGTGTATTGGAAAACGGGCCTGCCGCCGAGCTGATCGAGGAGCGCCGGATTGAAGTAGAACTGCTGCAGCCACCGGTAGTAGAGCACGGGGTTCGATCTGATGTCGCGGGTCCTGATGGCGGTGACGGAGACCACGGCGGGGCTCACGCGGCGCGTCGCCTCCACGATGGCGCTCGAGCGCTCGGAGCCCGCGAGCTGCGAGGTCGTCCGCCCTCCCGCGAGCGACCACGCGAGCCCCCGCTGCTCGACCCGGTGGAACATGACGATCGAGACGACGAGGAGCGCCGCGCAGAGCCCGAAGAACACCCCGAGGATAATGGGGATGGATCGTTCCCATTTGTTTTCGAATGGTTTCATGGCTGATTCGCG
>JBEKAW010000079.1:0-9774 GCA_050015715.1 Candidatus Krumholzibacteriaceae bacterium | reverse complement strand
GGCGTGCCCCGCGCCCCGATCTTCGCAATCTCACTCTCGGCGAGCATCGAGAAGAGTCCGTCCGAGCATATGAGAATCCGGTCCCCCTTCTCGAGGGGGATCGACTCCGCGATATCGACGTCGAGGTTTCCGCGCAGACCCACCGCTTTCGTGATGACGTTCCGGTGCGGGTGATTGACGGCCTCTTCCTTGCTCAGCATTCCCTTGCGGACCATCTCCCCGACGACGCTGTGGTCCTCGGTGAGCTGGCTGATGCCCCCGCCCCTCAGAAGATACGCGCGCGAATCCCCCGCGTGCGCGATGTGAATGACCTCGGGGAGAACCGCGATGGCGGTGCACGTCGTGCCCGCCATGCCGTTGCGCCCCTCGCCGACCGTCTCGAACACCTGCCGGTTCGCCTCGAGAAACGCCCAGCGGAGCCGGTTGACGGCCGAGGCGGTGATCGGGCTCCGCGATTCGTGCAGCTCGGCGCCGTGCCCCTTCTCCCGCACCGCCGCCCCCGTCCCCTCGAAATAGACGCTCCCCATCACGTCGACCGATTTCTTGCTCGCCGCCGCTCCCGAAAGATGCCCTCCCATTCCGTCCGCGACGACGGCGAGAACGCCGAGGCTCTCGAGGAGAGCCTCCGACTCGGGCACGAAGATGCCGTAGTAGTCCTCGTTGCGTTCGCGGACCGAGCCGCGGTCGCTCGAGGCGCCGAATACGTATCTCATCGATCCCTGTTTCGCGCTCGCCATACGCAGCGTCCTAGTCGCCGAACAAACGTTCCCCTTCAGCCAGCGTGATCATCATGACCGGGGCCGCCGGGCCCGCGCAGGAGTCGAACCACTTCTCGCCGGCGATCGATTCGGGCAGAGCCTCGCGCGGCACCTCGTCGAAACCGTACCGCTCGAAGAATCCTCTCGCCTTGACCGCGACGAGGTAGAGCCGCAGGCCGCGGGCAAAACTCTGGCTCACAATATGACTAACGAGAGCATACCCCAAGCCTTTTCTTCTCGATTCTTCCCTCACGACGACCGCGTTGAGAAAGCACGCATCCTCGAGGAAGCACGCGTAGGCGGCGGCCTCGATTCTTCCGTCCCGGTCGAAGAGCGCGAAGAGCTCCGCCTCATCGCACGACGGCGCTCCGAGGCCTTCCGCGGCGAGCATCGAACGGATGTCCATCTCGAGCTGCGGATTCGGTTCGGCTATTCTCACGACCTGCATACTCATGACGCGCTTTCATTGAGAAGGAGACGCCGCATGGAGGTTCAAAAGGAGCCCTTGTCCTGTCGAACGATCAATGGTAGATTGCCGTTGATATGGTAACGGCCCGCAGAGGTAAGGTCAATCGAAATCGCGGCTTCTGACGTTCGACCGCGACGCTCTCACCGGATGGTCGCACATGTTTGAGAATAAGAGCCGGCTCCCGCTGCTCCATGCCTTCAGCGGCACCGCCGTCATTGTCGTCTCGGAGCTCCTCCTCTTCGCCGGAAACGCGTGGGTCCAGACCTACTTCACGCCCCTCGTGTGGACGGGCTATATCCTTCTCGTCGACGGCCTCCTCGCCTCGCGAAGCGGGAGAAGCCCGCTCACGGCGCGCCGCGGGGAGTTCGCTCTCCTCGCCGCGATCTCCATCGTCACCTGGTACGTGTTCGAGGGCGCGAACCTGCTTCTCAGGAACTGGTCGTACGCGCATCTGCCCGAAAGCGCGGCGGCGCGCTGGCTCGGTTACGCATGGTCGTACGCGACGATCTCCCCCGCCATTCTCATCACCGCGGCGCTCGTCGAATCGCTCATCGGGGACCGTTTCCGCAACCGCCGCCCGTTCGTCATCGGCCGGAACGCGGAGGCGGCGTTCTTCTTCACGGGCTTCTTCCTCTTCGTCATCGTTCTCGTGTTTCCGTCCCGGTGGCTCGCGCCGCTTCCCTGGATCAGCGTGCTCCTCTGGTTCGAAGGGATGAACGACCGGCTCCGCATCGGCTCGTTCGCCCGGCTCTTCCGCGGCGGCGACTACGCCCTCTTCGTATCGCTTCTCATCTCGGGCGCGGTCTGCGGGATTCTCTGGGAGTCGTGGAACTACTGGGCGCTCACGAAATGGCACTACAACGTGCCGTATCTCTCCAGCGTGAAGCTCTTCGAGATGCCGGTCATCGGCTACCTCGGCTTCCCGGCGTTCGCCCTCGAGTGCTGGCTCATGTACCGCTTCTTCCGCTTCCTCACGCCCGTCCGTCTCACGGCCGACGTTTTCGACCGGCCGTGGGAGGTCGCGCTCCCCGGAGGGACGCCGTGAAGAAGCTCGACGCTCTCAAGGCTCTCCTCGAATCGAGCACCGCGGTCATCTTCGATTTCGACAACGTCATCGTCGATTCGGAGCCGTACCACTGCGAGGCGTACTCGCGCGTCTTCGCGAGGCACGGTCACACGGTCGACCGCGCCGAATACTGGCTCGAGTGGACCTCGCGCGGGGGAGGCGCCGAAAGCGAGATCCGGCGCTACCGCCTGCCGCTCGACGCCGACTCCGTGCGCGCCGAGAAGGACCCCATCTACGCCGGGTTCTGCCGCTCCGGCGAGATCAGAGCGTTCCCCGAGGCGGCCGGCGTGATCGAGGCCTTCCGGAACGCCGGGCTCGCCGTCGCGATCGCCTCGGGCTCATACGAGGCCGATATCCGCGCGGTCCTGCGCGCGAACGGTCTCGAGCGGCATTTCAGCGTGATCGTCGGCAAGGACGAGATCAGAAACTACAAACCCCACCCCGACACGTACCTCGCCGCGGCGAAGCGGCTCGGCGTCGAGCCCGCGCGGTGTCTCGCGATCGAGGACGCCGAAAAGGGCGTCATAAGCGCTCACGAGGCGGGGATGCGCGTGATCCTCATCGAGACTCCCATCACGAAGGACCTCCGCCTCGGCGGCGCGGACCTGAAGCTCTCGGACCTTTCGGAGCTCCGCGGCCTTCTGGAACAAATCGCGCTTTGACGGGAACGGGATCGCCGGTCTGCTACTTGAAGAGACCCTTGATCGCGCCCCAGCTCACCGGTTGCGTCGCGATCTCGCACTTCACCGTGAGACTGTCGACCGCCGAGCATTCGACGAACGAGTCACGAGTGATGAGACCGCCCGCGTCCCGCGTGAGCGAGAACGCCTTGTAGAACATCGTCGACGGGGAGGAAATATCCGTTTGGAAGAAATACTGGCTCTCGCCCGGCGAGCTCGGAACCTCGACGACGAGCTTTCCGTCGGCCGTGCCGGTCGGATACTGATCGGTCCGGAACCTGATCATCGTGTCGTTGCCGCTTCCGGCCTTCCACATGAGCTTCACGGAGCATCCGGGACCGCGCTCGGCAGTGAGCTCGGTCACGGACGTGTTCGGCTCCTCGCAGATCGGCGGCTGACAGGCGTAGAGATAGTTCTGCCCGATGAAGCCCCCGTGCTGCGGAGAAAACGCGTTGTGGGACTTGCCGTAGATATCCATGGCGAACATCTTGCCCGTCTGGCTGTTCGGCCTCAGGTCGACCCAGACCGGATCGTACGAGTGCACGCGGACGACGCGGGCGCTCCCGACGTGCACCGGGCCGCACAACGGCCCGCACGCCTGGATCGCGAGGTCGATGCGGTAGTTGCTTCCGCACTGGCACCGGCAGCTCCCGACGATGCTGAAGCAGTTGTCCGGAATGAACACCGTGAGACTCTCGTTCGACACGACCGAGAACTCGAGATACTGGATTCCTTCCTGGAGGTTGTAGGCCCAGATCGGAACGTCGATCGTGAGCTCGCTCGGGAGCATGCTCCTCGAGCAGATGATGTCGGAGGGGATCGACGAGGCGTCTCCGAAATGAACCGCGAGCCTCACGAGGTAGTCGAACTCGTAGTAGTTCGATGCAAGCATGAGCGTGCCGTGGCACTGCGCCTGGAGCGAGGCGCTCACGCCGATAATCAAACTAAGAATCATCCCCAGGCTGACAATAGCCTTTTTCATATATAATCCTCCGATGGCCTCCGCCCCGGGCGTTAAAAGGCCTCGTTAAAATTCTTTACACCGCCCTAATTATGACAGACTTGGGGATTTTTGTCAAGGAAGGAGAAATCATTGCGCCATAGCGTAATGCGCCGCCGCCGGAACGGTAGAATTGACAGGGAACTGGTTCGAATGCCTCAATTGCTTTTTACGGGGTAATCTACCTATGGGTCCTTTTTCTCCTGCCGTTTCTTTTCGCGGAGGCCCCGCCAGTACTCGAGGCGCTTGATCATCTCCCGCTCGAAACCGCGCTCGACGGGACGGTAGTAGCGGCGCCCCGCGAGCTCCTCCGGAAAGTACTCCTGGTCGACGACGGCGTCCGGATCCTCATGGGGATAACGGTAGTCCTTGCCATAGCCAATGTCCTTCATGAGCCTCGTGACGGGGTTCCGGATCCAGAAAGGCACCGGGAGCGGTCCGCGCTCCTGGACGTCGCGGGCGGCCTCCTCGTAGGCCTCGTAGAGCGCGTTGCTTTTCGGGGCGAGCGCGAGGTAGGTGACGGCCTGCGCGAGGGCGAGCTTTCCCTCGGGAATCCCCATGAAATGAAACGCCTGCATCGCATCGAGCGCCACGGCCAAGGCCTGCGGATCGGCGTTCCCAACGTCCTCGGAGGCGAAGCGCACGAGGCGCCTCGCCACGTAGAGCGGATCCTCCCCCGCCTCGAGCATGCGGGCGAGCCAGTAGAGAGAAGCGTCCGGGTCCCCGCCCCTGATGCTCTTGTGGAGCGCCGAGATGATATTGTAGTGCTCCTCCCCCTTCTTGTCGTAGAGAATGGCCCGTTTCTGGGCCGCTTCCTCGAGGAGCTCGCGCGTGAGAACGATGGCGCGCCCGGAGGGTCCCATCGAGTGCACCGCCATCTCGAGCGCGTTCAAGGCCATCCGCGCGTCGCCGAAGGAGAGGTAGGCGAGATAGCGGACGTCTTCATCCGAAATCGTGATGCTTATCTCGCCGAAGCCGACAGCCGGGTCGGTCAGGGCGCGCGTGATGACCTTCACGATCTCCTCCTCACCGAGCGATTTCAGGATGAACACGCGGCAGCGGGAGAGGAGCGGCGCGATCACTTCGAAGCTCGGATTCTCGGTCGTCGCGCCGATGAGGACGATCGTTCCATTTTCGATGAAGGGAAGAAACGCGTCCTGCTGGGCCTTGTTGAAACGGTGGATCTCGTCGATGAAGAGAATCGTCTTGGCCCCGTTCAGCTTGAGGCGGGAGACCGCCTCCGCCGCGACGCGCTTCACATCGGCTATGCCGGCGGTCACCGCCGAGAAAAACTCGAAGTGCGCCTCCACCGCCTGCGCGATGAGGCGGGCCAGGGTCGTCTTGCCGCAGCCGGGAGGCCCCCAGAAGATGAGCGAGGATTCGAGCTTTCCCTGCTCGAGAATGCGCCGGAGAATCTTCCCCTCGCCGACGAGATCGTTCTGGCCGACGAACTCGTCGAGGCGTCGCGGTCTCATCCGCTCCGCCAATGGCGGCGGCACATCGCTCTTGAAGAGATCCTGCATGGCCTACGTGTAGTCGGGAGCCTTTTCGAAGAAGTGCTCGGTCTTGAGAAAACGCATCGTGCCCGACCTGCTGCGGAACACGACCGAGTTCGTGACCGCGCCGCCGGGCCTGAACATGACGCCCGCGAGAAAATCGCTCCGCGAGACGCCCGTCGCGGCGAACATGATATCTCCGCCGACGAGGTCGCGCGCCTTGTAGATCTTCCTGAACTCGCCCGCGAGACTCTCCGGCTCGATCTCTGGCGAAGGCATGAACTGGACCTGCAGCCCCGCGCCGATGCACGCGAGCGCGGCGGCCGCGATGATCCCCTGCTTCGCCTCCCCCACTCCCATCGAGACGTCGATGCCCGTCCCCGGAAGAGAGGCCGAGATGGCGGCGGCGAGCTCGCCATCCTTGAGGAGCTCGATGCGCGCGCCCGATCCGCGCACCTCCTCGATGAGCTTCCGGTGCCGCTCCCGGTCGAGAATCGAGACGGTGAGATCCTCGACGTAGACTCGCTTGGCGTCCGCGATACGGACGAGGTTGTCGAAAACGCTCGCTTTGAGGTCGATCGCGTCCGCCGCGTCGGCGCCGACCGCAATCGTGCGCATGTACGGCGCGACGGGCGTCGAGAAGGTTCCCCGCGCCCCCATCGCGATCGCCGAGATCGAATTCGCCTGCCCGTCCGCGAGCGCCTCGATGCAGTCGACGGGGTCGACCGCGATGTCGAACTCCTCGTCGGAGCCGCCCGCGCCGACCGTGTCCCCGACGCAGAGCTTGGAAGTCTCCGCGAGCCGGTCCTCGCCGATCACGACGTGCCCTATCAGCTTGACGCCCCTGAAGGACAGCTCCATCGCCTCGGAGGCCGCCCGGTCCGCGCTCGAGGGGTCCCCCGTGCCGAAGAAACGGGCCGATGCGAGCGCAGCGGCCTCCGTTACCCTTACGAGCTCAAGGGCGAGGTTGCGATCCAATGAAGTTTTCCTCCTGAAACGGGCGCTATGCTCCCGGTCTTCCGAGAGGATCGTCCGCGGGCGCCTCCGCGTCTACCGCGGTCGTCCGCCCCTCTCGCTCCGCGAGGAGCTTGTTGATGTCCTTGGCCATCTGGTACTGGTGGATGCCGTAAACGACCGGAAGCAGGAAATAGGCGGAAAAGATGGTCATGGGGATAGCCACAATCTGTATCGCGAGGGTGAGCCAGAACCAATTCCACTGACCGAGGTAGATATACCCCACGGGACCGAGGAATACCCAGCCGAGAAAGAAGCCGAGCGCCGCGGCCGCCTTGGGATTCTTGGGCTCCTTCGGGGCCTTTATCCTCGTGAGCTCATGCCCGGAGCCGGTCTTCGGGGCTTCCCCATCCCTGGCTTTCTTTCCGCAGGAACCGCAGTACTCGTCTCCGTCCCTGATCTCTCCGCCGCAGTGTTTACAGTACATGGGTTTTACCTCCGACGCTGGAATCCTCACTTCTCTATACGGTTTCCGGCGGAGGTTTGTTTCTCCGTTCCTCACGCAATAGTAAATAATCCGGACCGATTCCGATAGCCTTTTTTCTCTCCCCTACTTCTTTTGGGCCCCCCTGAGGCGCTCGAGGTTCGATCGCGCCGCGACGTTGTCGGGCTCGAGCTCGAGCACGCGCTCGAGGAGCGAGGCGGCCTCATCAAGCTGTCCCTTCGAGGCGAGAATAACGGCGAGGTTGATCATCGCCTGGGGCCAATCGGGCTTCGCCGAGAGCGCTTTCCTCTCCCAGAGGATCGCGTCGTCGCTCTTCCCGAGGCCCTGCTGGCACATCGCGATTCTGTCCATCACCTCCGGAGTCTGTTCGAGAGCCACGTAGAGCTTGAGCGCCTCCCCGTAGCTGCCTTCATGAAAGAGCGCATGGGCGAGCCTCAGCCGGATCTCGGGATCGTCCTTCGCGGCGAGGAGGTCCCGGAAGATCGCCTCCGCCTCGGCGTACTTCCGGGTCCTGTCGAGGGCCTCGGCGAGGTAAGCCCGGATCTCCCGGTTCCCGGGCTCCGCCCGCGAGGCCTTCTCGAAGATCCCCACCGCCTCGGCCGACCTACCCGCATTATTGATGAGGAGGAGGCCGTACTGAACGAGGAACTCGACCGGCGCCTCCCCCGGCCCCGCGGCCTTCACGAAGAGGCTCTCCGCCTCGCTCGGGTGCTCGCGCGCGATGAGCATCCCCTTGATCCCGCTGAGGTAGGGATCGCCGGGGCTCTCTCCGAGCCCCTCATCGACGTATCGCCGGGCGAGATCGAGCTTGCCGAGCTTGACGGCCGCGACGGCGAGGTTCCGATAAATGAGCCGGGAATAGCTCTGGCCGCAAAAACGCTTGGCCTCCATGAACTCCGTGTGCGCGCGTCCGGTCTTCCCGACGCGCATGAGGTAGGTCGCGAACTGGAGGTGGTGATCGCAGCTCTCGTAATCCTGAAGGAGCGCCTCCTCGTAGGCCGCGATCGCCTCTTTCTCCCTGCCGAGCCCGCCGAGCGCGCGCGCTCTCTGCGCGATCGCCCTCGGATCGCCCGCGCCGGAGGCGACGAGGCTGTCCGCGATCCTGAGGGCCTCGTCGTACCGCGCGCTCTCGAGAGCCGCGTTCAGGCGCCTGTCGGCGAGCGAGCGCTTGTCGGTCCATTCGCCCGGGGAGCCGACATGCGACGGCGCGCAGGCGGCGAGAGCGGCGAGCGCGAACGCGGTTCCGCACAGGAGCTTCTTGGAGGATGGCGCCACGGGGCGGATTGTACGAGCGCGGGGTCTCCGTGCGCTAGAGCTTTTTCCAGCCGAGCCCGCGGTAGCCGAGGATCCGGTGCCTGAGCTTCCCCAGAAAGAAATTGAGCGGGTTCGTCCGGGGGAGAAACGGGATGACGGTCTGGCGGCGCACGCCCATGCCGGAGAGCTCGAGGGCCGCGGCGGAGCTCGTGTTGTCGATCTCGTAGGCGCGCGAGAAGAGAGCGCGCGCTTCCTTCCGGAGACCCTCCTCGAGGACAATCCGGCCGAGGTTCACGAGAATGATGGGGTCCACGGGGTTCATCTTCGCGGCCTTCCGGCAGAGCTGCTCGGCCTCCGAAAGGTCGCCGCGCATTCCGACGCAGAGACCGTGGTATGAAATGTACGTTGCGTTCTCGGGAGAGATCTTGAGCGCATCGGCGAGCAAGGCCTCGGCTTTGTCGAAATTGCGTCGCATAATGCACGCTTCGGCCCGTCGGAAGAGATCCTGGGATTCAAAGGTCTCATCCCTGAGATCGAGCGGGAAGCTCTCGCCCCGGAACTCTATTCTCTTGTGTTTGTTGGAGATTCTGACTCCCATGGACAGCCGCTCCCGTATGAAGGTATAGCCCTTGAGCCGCCTGGACCCACCTCCGAACTGCAATAAATGTACCTTCCGGCGCCGCGAGGTACACTACTTGCATATTTTTCACAGGAGGATGTTCCGCCCTATAATTCCAAGGCGGACTTACTGTTTGACATCGAAACTGACATGCGATATAATGGAAATGTAAAGAAATTTAACTGCGTTGTTTCCCGGATTGCTGCATTTCGGATATGCATCAAAGGGGTGAGTATTAGCAATGAGGCGGCTCGTAATAATTCTTCTCGCTAGCGCCCTCTTTGCTTGTCTCGCAAACGGCGTTCGGGCCGATGATCCTTCGTCGGTCCAGCTCGTCGGGAACTTCGCCGGAATAACCTGCGCGCCGGACGATCCCGCCAACAACATGGAGTCCCTCGGGAACCATGTGTGGCAGATGCTCAAGTTCATCAACCAGCCCGGAACGCCCGATACCATCTACTTCAAGTTCACGCGGGACGGCTCCTACCTTCCGAAGCACTGGGGCTGGAGCGGCGTGTGGGGTATCGCGGATTTCTCGTGGAGCCCGCCGAGCATCGCGAAGGTTCTTCCCGACAGCGGATACTACTATTTCCACTTCAACGACTCGGATTACACCTACTGGCTCGACCGGCCCGCGGGCTCGATCCACGGCTGCCTGACGGCCGGCGGACACGCGGGCGTTCCACCGGGCACGCACGTGACGCTCTACGACGCCGGATCCCACGTGATCGGAACGTTCTCGTCATTCGCCGACTCCACGTATTCTTTCGACGCGCTTCCGGCATCCGCGTACGAGGTTTCGGCGACCGCCCCGGGCTATTGCGACACGACGATCAGCGTCAATCTCGGCGTCGGCGAGGTCACGCAAGTGCCGATCAATCTGACGCCGAAGATCGGCGTCCTCATCGCCTCGGCCGATTGCGAGCGCGTCGACGGCGGCGTGAAGCTCACGTGGTCGACGATGGGGTTCGGC
>JBEKAW010000078.1:0-9919 GCA_050015715.1 Candidatus Krumholzibacteriaceae bacterium | reverse complement strand
TCTCGGAGGACCTCGTGAAGAAATATCACGGGCGCTATCGCGGCGCCCCGTGGTTCAAGCCCCTCGCCGCGGGCGAGGTCGAAATAGCCGGCGGCTATGAGGGCCCCGCGTACGCGGTGCCGACGTCCGAAGGGCTCGATCTCATCCGGGCCTTCGCCCGGGGCACGGGGCTGTTCCTCGACCCGGCGTACACGTCGAAGGCCATGCTCGGCCTCGTCGGCGAGGCGGCGAAGGGCCGCTGGAGGAAATCGGACAACGTTCTCTTCATTCACACGGGCGGCATATTCTCCCTGTTTCCCTGGAGAAAGGACCTCGTGCCGCCCGGCCGGGCCGATTGAGCCCGGGATCCAGCGTTTTCCTAATCCCCTTGACACCTCGTTTGACGGCGCATAATGTCCTTTCAGGAAATTCCGCGGCGGGGCACACCGCGCCGCCGCTCGAGTAAACCGCACGCGCAATAATCCGCACAGGGTTGCGAGAAGGAGGCTGGGGAGTCATGTTCAAGGGTCTATACGTCGCGCTCGTCACCCCGTTCAAGAAGGACGGCAGTCTCAACGAGGCGAAGCTCCGCGAGCTCGTGCAGTTCCACATCAAGGCGGGGACGGACGGGCTCGTACCGTGCGCGACGACGAGCGAGAACCCGACCTACACGTGGGAAGAGCACTTCAAGATCATCGACATCACGGTCAAGGAGGCAAAGGGCAAGATCAAGATCTGCCCGGGCTGCGGGACCAACTCGACGCAGAAGTCGATCGACAACGTCAAGAAGGCGCGCGAGCTCGGCGCCGACGCCGCGATGGTCGTCACCCCCTACTATAACAAACCCACGCAGGAGGGCCTTTACGCGCACTTCATGAAGATCGCGGACGAAGGCGGCCTTCCGCTCATGCTCTACAACGTGCCGGGACGCACCGGTCTCAACATGCTCCCGAAGACGGTTCAGCGCCTGTCCGCGCACGAGCGGATCGCATCGATCAAGGAAGCGAGCGGTTCGCTGGAGCAGATGTGCGAGATCATTCTTCTCTGCGGCGACAAGCTCGTGCTGCTGTCGGGCGACGACGGCATCACGCTCCCCATTCTCGCCGTCGGCGGCAAGGGAATCGTGAGCGTCGTCGGGAACATCGTCCCGAAGGACATGCTCGCGATGATCACGGCCTTCGAGAAGGGGGACCTCGCGAAGGCGCGCGAGTGGCACTACAAGCTCTTCCCGCTCTGCAAGGCGATGTTCATCGAGACCAACCCGACGCCGGTCAAGGAAGCGATGAACATGCTCGGCATGGACGTCGGCGACGTGCGGCTCCCGCTCGTCGGGCTCCTTCCGGAGAATCGCGAGAAGCTGCGCAAGGCGCTCGCCGACTACGGGCTCAAGGTCGTAAAGTAGGCGCGCGCTCGCGAGGCGCGCCAAGGGGATAGCCGTGATCAAGGTAATCGTGTGCGGCGCCCTCGGCAAGATGGGGCGCATGGTCATCGAGGAGATCTGCGCCGACAAGGAGCTCGAGCTCGTGGGGGCGGTCGAGGCCGCGGGAAACGCGGGGCTCGGTACGAAGGTGTCGGGCGTCGAGGTGAAACCGAGGCTCCTCGACTCGATCTCCTCCTGCGACGTCCTGGTCGATTTCACGAATCCGAAGGCCGCCCTCGAGCATATTCACGAGAGCGCCGCGGCCGGCAAGGCGGCCGTCGTCGGCACGACGGGCTTCACGAGGGATGAGCTCTCCGTCGCCATGAAGGCGGCCGCGTGGATCCCGCTGATCATCAGCCCCAACATGTCGGCCGGCGTGAACCTCATGTTCAAGATCGTCGGGGAGGTCGCCCGCGCGCTCCCCGATTTCGACGCCGAGATCGTCGAGATCCATCACAACAAGAAGAAGGACAGCCCGAGCGGCACGGCGATCCGCCTCGGAGACGCGATAATCGCGGTGCGGCCCTCGTCCCGCCTCGTGCACGGGCGCGAGGGGCTCGTCGGCGCCCGGAAGAGCGAAGAGATCGGCATGCACTCGCTCCGGGGAGGAGACGTCGTCGGGGAGCACACGGTGATCTTCGCCGGCGAGGGGGAGCGCTTCGAGCTCACGCATCGGGCGCACTCGCGCCGCACGCTCGCCCGCGGCGCCCTGCGCGCGATTCATTTCATATACGGGAAGGAGCCCGGCATCTATACGATGGCGGACGTTCTGGGCCTTTAGCGAACGGAGGGCGCTATGCGCAATCTCGCAAGTTTCCTCGTCGTTGTCGCGCTTTGCGTCAGCTTGATGCTGGTATCGAGCCCCGCCAAGGCGCAGTTTGGGGATCTCAAGAACAAGCTCAAAGATGCAGCCAAGCAGAAAGCCGCCGAAAAGGTCGATAAGACTCTAAACAAGGCTCCGGGCGACACGACCAAGGCCGCCGCGACATCGACTCCTGCACAGCCCGCCGGCGCCGCCAAGGGCGGGACGGCCGCGGCGGAAGACATGACGCTGTACACGAAGTACGACTTCGTGCCCGGCGACAAGGTGATCTTCTACGACGATCTCGCGAACGAGGAAATCGGCGAGTTCCCCTCGCGCTGGAAGCTGGATAACGGCGTTTTCGAGGTGGCGAAGCAGGGCAACGAGAATTACATCATGTGCACCGACAAGGGCTACATCCGGCCGAAGGTCGCCACGGGGCCGCTCCCGCCGAAGTACACGGTTGAAATGGAATTCTACTCAAATGGCCCCGGGCACAGGGGTAACTGGTTTTACATACAATGGATGGACGCGAGCGACAGCCAGATCGGCCAGCTGATGATCGAGGACGATCGCACGACCAGCCTCAAAATCAACGACAAAGATCTCGCCGACAAGGATCTTCCCGCCCTGCTTTCGACCGGAAAGCACACGATGCGCATCATGGCCACGAAGAGCTCGCTCAAATGCTACATCGATAACGAACGCGTCGCAAATGTGCCCGCGATCGACGGCTTCGCGCCCGTCGGCTTCAGAGTCCAGATGGATCCGTGGACGGGCGAGCAGGCTAATCCGATGCTCATGCGCAGCTTCAGATTCGCCGAAGGGGGAAAGACCCTCAAGGAGCAGCTCGACGAGACGGGCCGCATCGTGACGCACGGCATCCTCTTCGACTCCGGCTCGGACAAGATAAGGGCGGAATCCTACAAGACGCTCGCCGATATCGGACAGCTTCTCACGGGGACTCCCGCCCTGCGGCTGTCCATCGAGGGACACACGGACTCGGACGGCGCCGCCGACTACAATCTCACGCTCTCGGACAATCGCGCGAAGTCGGTGAAATCGTACCTGATGGCGACCTACAAGATAGACGGCGCCCGGCTGGAGTCCAAGGGCTGGGGAGAAACCAAGCCGATCGACAAGAACGACACGGCCGAGGGGAAGGCAAACAACCGGCGCGTCGAGCTGATCAAGCTGTAGACTGCGCCTGGCGCGTTACAAATTGAAGCACACGACGCGCGGCTCGGTCATCTCCATGAGGGCGAACTTGATCCCCTCGCGGCCGAGACCGCTGCGCTTCACGCCGCCGAACGGCATCATGTCGATTCGGTAATCGGACGAGTCGTTCACGATGATGCCGCCGACCTCGAGCTCCTTGATCGCCTTGAAGGCCTTCCCGATGTCCTTCGTGAAAATGCCGGCGTGGAGGCCGAAGTTCACCGAGTTCGCCTTCGCGATCGCCTCGTCGAGGTCCTTCACGGAGTAGAGGTTCACGGTCGGGGCGAAGACCTCGTCGACGTCGACCTTGCATCCGGCCGGAACGTTCGCGAGAACGGTCGGCTCGTAGATCGCGCCGCGGCGCTTGCCGCCCGTGAGCACCTTGGCGCCCGCCTTGACCGCTTCCTTGACCCAGCTCTCGATGCGCTTCGCCTCCCCCTCGTTGATCATCGGGCCCATGTCGCAGTCTTCCTCGAGCTTGGGGCCAACCTTGTACGCGCGCGTCCGCGCGACGAAGAGCGTCTCGAAGCGCTTGTAGATGCCCTTCTCGATGTAGATGCGCTGGACGCCGATGCAGTTCTGCCCGGCCGCCCAGAAGGCTCCCGACACGGAGTCCTCGACGGCGCGCTTGAGGTCGCAGTCCTCGCAGACGATGACGGGCGTGTTCGAGCCGAGCTCCATGCCGACCTTCTTGAGGCCGATCTTCTTCATGATCTCTTCGCCCGCCGGGGCTCCGCCCGTGAAGCTGACCATCCGCACGCGAGGATCGGTGACGAGCGCGTCGCCGGTGCGCGCCGCGTAGCCGGTCACAACGTTGAGAATGTTCGCCGGAAGCCCCGCGTCCATGAACGCCCTGGCGAGCTTGAGGGCCGACAGCGGCGTCACGGTCGCCGGCTTCACCACGACGGCGTTCCCGCCCGCGATCGCGGGGCCGACCTTGTGGGCCACGAGATTGAGCGGATCGTTGAACGGCGTGATGGCCGCGATGATGCCGATCGGGAAGCGGAAGTAGTAGCCGACGCGGTTCTCGGAGCCGGGCCTCGAATCGAAGGGGATCGTCTCGCCCGATAAGCGCCGGGCCTCCTCGGCCGAGATCCGGATCGTGTCGACGCAGCGCGAGGCCTCCTTGCGCGCCTCGCGGATCGTCTTCGACCCTTCCCTCGCGATCGTCCGTGCAAAGTCCTCGCCGCTGGCCGCGATGATGTCGGCGGTCTTATTGAGGATTCGAATCCGCTCGTGCACGGGAAGGTTCCTGTTGATCTGGTAGCCCTTCTCGGCGGCCGCGATCGCCGCCCTGATGTCCACCCCGTCTCCGCTCGGGACCGTGTCGACGAGCGAGTCGTCGTACGGATCCCGGACCTCGATCTTTTCCTTCTTGTCGATCCATTTTCCGGCGATGAGCATCTTCATAGACTACCTTCTCGCTTTCTTGGTCCGCTTCGGGGTCTTCTTCATTCGCTTCGGGGCTTTTCGAACCGGCCTCTTCGCCACTTTCTTCGGGGCCGCCTTCTTCGGCGCTTTCTTCACACCCGCTTTCTTTGCGGCGGGTACGGTCCGGTGAATCGCGAGCAAATCGACGAGGATCGAGTATCCCGTCTCGATCTTCCCCGCGCCCGGCCCGATGATCGTCACGTTCCGGACAAGATCGGTCGTGAAGGTGAGCGCGTTCGTGGCGCCCCCTACACCTGCGAGCGGATCGGAGACATCGAGCTTCTCGGGTCTCACCGAGGCCCGGACCGTGCCCCCCTCGCGAGCGACGCGCCCGATGAGCTTCCAGCGCTTGTTCTCGGCCCGCGCCAGAGCGACGTCCTCGAGGGTGATCTTCGTGATACCGGTCCGATCGACGTCCGAGACCTTGATATCGGCGCCCATGACGGCCTTCGCGAGGATGATAACCTTGGCCATCGCGTCGAAGCCCTCGACGTCGGCGTCGGGCACCGCCTCGGCGAAACCGAGATCCTGCGCCTCCTTGAGCGCGTCGGCGTAGCTCTTACCCTTCTCCATGTTCGTGAGAATGAAGTTCGTCGTGCCGTTCACGATGCCGCGGACTTCCCTGATCTCGTTCCCGGCGAGACAGAGCTCGGCGAGATTGAGAGCCGGCGTCCCGCTCATGACCGTGCCCTCGTAGCGAAACTGCAGCTTCTTCGCTTTGGCGAGAGCGGCGACCTCGCGGAAGAAGAGCGCCGTGGGCCCCTTGTTCGTCGTGACGAGGTGCTTCCCCGACTCGAGCGCCGCCTTGAAATGCGAGTAGGCGGGCTCCGCGGTCTTGATGTCCGTGAATGTCGCCTCGACGACGACGTCCGCGTTCGACTTCTTGATCGTATCGATGGCGTTCCAGCCGGTCTGTGCGCCGAGGTATCGTGAAATCCCGTTCGACTTGGCGAGCTCGAGGACCTTCGCGAGGTCGAGCCCCTTCGGATCGTACGCCGAGCCTTTTACGAAATCGCTCACCGCGACGACCGAATACTCGAAGCCGTGCTCCTTCCGGAGCCGGTCCTTGTGCTTCAGTAGAATCTCCGCGAGTCCCTGCCCCACGACCCCGAACCCGACGATTGCGAGCTTGTACATCGCTTCCTCCTTTGCGCCGCGCGCCGCATCCCGTGTGCCGGCCGCGCGGGCCCGATACCGTTAGGCCGATTTCAATGCGTTATCGAGATCCTCGATGAGGTCCTGTGCGTCCTCGATACCCGCCGAGTACCGAATCATATTGTCCGGAACGCCCGCTTTCGCCCGTTCCTCGGGACCGAGCTGCCAGTGCGTCGTCGCCGCGGGCTGAATCGCCACCGTCTGCGACGAGCCGAGATGCGTCGTGAGCACGGCGATCCCGAGATGGTCGCTCACGCGCCGCGCCGCCTCGATCCCGCCCTTCACGTTGAAGCTCAGCATCGAGGAATACGCGCTCATCTGACGCTTCGCGACCTCGTGCTGCGGATGGCTCGGGAGGCCCGGGTAGCTCACCGACTCGACCTTCGGATGCTTCTCGAGGAACTTCGCGATCTCCATCGCGTTGTCCGAGTGCTTCTTCATGCGCAGCGACAGGCTCTCGAGGCCGAGGAGACAGAGCCACGCGTTGAACGGCGAGATCGTGGGCCCCATGTTCCTGAAACCGACGTGCCGCACGTGATCCACGAACTCCTTCTTCCCCACGAGAATTCCCGAGAGGCTCGTCCCGTTGCCGCTGATGTACTTCGTCGCGGAATGGACGACGATGTCGGCGCCCATCTCGATGGGCCGCTGGAGGGCCGGCGTGCAGATCGTGTTGTCGACCATGAGGGGAATGCCCTTCGAGCGCGCGAGCCTGGCGATCGCGGGAATGTCGGCGACGAAGAGGTTCGGATTGCTCGGGGACTCGACGTGGATGAGCTTCGTTTTCGGCGTTATCGCGCGCTCCCAGTTCTCGATCTTGTGCGGATCGGCGACCCAATTCGTCTTCACGCCCATGCGCGGCATCGACGTGTGAAAGAGCTCGTACGTGCCGCCGTAGACCCGGTTCGGGCAGACGATCTCATCGCCGGCCTCGACGAGGTGGTGCGTCGCCATGAAGGTCGCGGCCATTCCCGAAGACGTCGCGAGCCCCGCCTCCGCGCCTTCGAGCATCGCCATGCGTTTCTCGAGAATGTCGTTCGTCGGGTTGTTGATGCGGCCGTAAGCGAACCCCTCGATCTTGTAGCTGTAGAGATCGGCGGCCCACTGCGCGGATTCGTACGGGAAGACCGCGCTCTGAATGAGCGGGGGCGCCATCGTGTGGTACTTGAGCTGATCCTCGCGCGTGTAGCCGCCCTTCACCGCAATGGTGTCGAATCGTGGCTTCTTCTCTGCCATCTCCGCCTCCTCGCCGGGATCCCTCCCGGCTCCGTCAGTCATTTCTTTCTGCTTTTGCTCCGTGGGCGCCGAAGCCGCGCCGCCTTCCCGCCGTTCTTGATCTCGACCGCATCCAGCGGCAACGCCGTCTCCCGCTTCAGCGTCGAGAGAACGAACATCGTCGTGACCTTGTCCACGCCGCGCGTCTTCGTGAGGCTGCTCAGGAGAAATCGCTCGTAGTCATCGATGTCGCGCGCGTAGACCTTGAGAATGTAATCCTCGGCTCCCGCGAGATGGTAGCACTCGAGGACCTTGTCGCTCTCTTCCACGAACCGGTGGAAATGCTCGATCGCGTCGGTCTGGTGATGATGGAGCGTCACCCCGACGAACGCGATCGTCCCGAGCCCGATCTTCCGGTTGTCGAGAAGCGTGACGTATTTTTGGATGATGCCCCGCTCCTCGAGCTTCCGAACGCGCTCGAGGACCGCCGACGGGCTCAGGCCCACCTCGGCGGCGAGCTGGACGTTCGGGATGCGCCCCTGCGCCTGCAGAATTTCGAGGATCCGTTTATCGATCAGATGGAGAGGGCCGCTCCCGTTTTCCACGTCTCGTCCCTTCGCGTTTCAGAATAAATCGAGACCAATTCGCGCGGAACGTGAATATTGTCATGCAAATGGCAGACAATGTCAATGTTCATTTCGCAAATGGACGATTACGCTGCAGTTTATTCGAATCAATGCTCCCGTGAGCTTCACTCGTCAGGCGCGGTGGAGATCCTTGACCCACGCCGCAAGTTTCTGCTACGCTGAAGAGAGTGATTCCCAACAGGAAGGTACTCTATGAACGGAAGCGCGAAAGTCCCTGCGGTTCTACTCCTGCTTCTAGTTCTCGGTTTCTCCCCTGCCCGTGCGGGCTATATGCGGCAAGGCGGCCCCGTCTGCACGGCGGCGGGCGACCAGAACTACGTGGCGATGAGCCCCAGCCCGGGCGGCGGGGCGATTATCGCCTGGGTGGATTATCGGAGCAATCCGGATATCTACGCGCAAAAGATTGACAATTACGGACGGGTCGCATGGGCCCTCAACGGCGTCGGGATTTGCACGGAAGCCCACGCGCAGTACAGCCCGAGCTGCGCGAGCGACGGGCTCGGAGGCGCGTTCATCGCCTGGCAGGATGACCGCAGCGTGGATACGGATATATACGTCCAGCACGTCGATGCGAACGGCGCGGCCCTCTGGACCCCGGAAGGTGTGGCCGTATGTCAGGCCGCGGGGGATCAGGTCGTACCTCAGGTTGTCGCCGACAACCTGGGGGGCTGTATCGTCGCATGGATCGACTACCGCGTCGGGCCGGACGAGACCAATATCTACGCGCAGAAGGTGAAATCCAACGGATCGGTCGCCTGGACCATGGATGGCGTCGCCGTCTGCACGGTGGCCGGCAATCAGTATCAGCTCCACATTGTGCCCGACGGCAAGGGTGGGGCGATCATGGCGTGGTCCGATTACCGTGATGGGGCGGACATCTACGCGCAGAAAATCAGACCCGACGGGAGCGTCGCATGGGCGACGAAAGGGAAAGGCGTCTGCACCGCTGCGGGCTTCCAGCAGGACCCCGACATGGCGTCGGATGGCCGCTACGGCGCCGTCATCGCGTGGACCAATACCTATGCGAATGACGATATATACGCCCAGCGGATCGATTCGCTCGGCAACTCCCTGTGGACGGCGAACGGCGTCGACGTTTCCACGACCTACTACTACTATAACTATCCCGTGGTCGCAGTCGACGGCGAAGGGAATGCCGTCATCGCGTGGATCGACAATCGAAGTAGCGGTTACGATTGCTACGCCCAGCGGATCGCCCCGAACGGTGCCCTGAAATGGGCCGCGGACGGCGTTCCAGTATGCACCGCATCCGGTTCCTGCAGTGCCGTCCGAATCCTGCCGATACGGGAAAAAGCCGTCGGCATCGTGTGGTCCGATACCCGCAACGGCGCGAGTGACATCTACGCGCAGGGGGTCGATTCGACGGGAATGTCCCTCCTGGCTCCGAACGGCATCGCGATCTGCGATACGACCGGGAACCAAGCCTCCCCGATTGGGGTTCCCGACGGGAGCGGCGGAGCGATTATCTGCTGGACCGATTATCGCAACGGCTCGGACAGCGACGTCTACGCAGCGCGGGTCAGCTCGAACGGCGTGATCGTCGCGACTCTGCTCCAGGGCTACAAGGCGGCGGCGAGGGCGGACGGCGTGGAGATCGACTGGACGCTTTCGCAGGAGGGCGCTGGTATGAGCTTCACCGTGCTCCGAGCGTCCGCGCGGGATCGCGTCTTTGCCGGGCTGAATTCCCGCGACATCTCCTGCGACGGCCTCGCATTCTCATTCGTCGACCGGAGCGCGGAGCCCGGCGCCTCGTACCTCTACCGCGTCGACATCGCCGACGAGAATGGGCAGCGAACGCTGTTCGAGACGAACGCGGTTTCGATGCCGTCGCTTCCAGTCACCCTGTACCAGAACAGCCCGAATCCCTTCAACCCATCCACGACGATTTCGTTTTACGTGCCCGAGAGATGCCGCGTCGTTCTTGAGGTGTACAATCTCGAAGGGAAAATGGTCGCGCGCCTCTGCGATGCCCAGCTCGAGAAGGGCACGAATGCCGTTCGATGGGACGGGCGCGGCGTGAGCGGCAATCAG
>JBEKAW010000077.1:0-9942 GCA_050015715.1 Candidatus Krumholzibacteriaceae bacterium | reverse complement strand
TCGCCTGATCCTTGGCCGCTTGCTGGGAAGACGCGTTCCATGGCGCGGCCGCGATGAACAGGGCGAGCGCGATCGCCGGATACGCATGTGAAATCCGCTTCATGGCCGCCTCCCGGGAACGACGTACGGGCTCTCTCCGAGATACGCGAGCGCGAGACGGTGATACTCCTCGGCGCTGTGAGCGAGCTTCGCGGCGTCCGCCGGATCGAGCATGCGCTTCACCGCGCCCGGAACTCCCGCGACGAGCGAATGGGGAGGCGCCTCGAAGCCCTGGAGGAGAACGCTTCCAGCCGCGACGATGCTTCCGTCTCCGACCTTCACCCCGTCGAGGAGCACGGCGCCCATCCCGATGAGACATCCGTCCCCGACGGTGCACGAATGAAGAATGGCGCGGTGTCCGACCGTCACGCGCGCCCCGACGACGAGTGCCGGGCCGCCCGCCGTGACGTGGCAGACGCACAGGTCCTGGATATTTGTGTACGCGCCGATGCGGATGTGCCCGACGTCGCCGCGGATGACGGCCCCGTGCCAGACGCTCGAGTCGTCGGCGAGCTCGACGTCGCCGATGACGTGGGCCGTCGCCGCGACGAAAACATGGCCGCCGATCTTCGGCTGCGTTCCCTGAAAGGGCTCTATCACGGGCCTCCTCCTACGCGTCGAGCTCGCCGAAATCCCCCGGATCGAGCTCCTTGAGCCGCTTTCGCACGTCGTCGTCGTCCGGACCGAGATCGATGCTCCTCTTGTACGTGTTGAAGAGCTCCCGGTCGATGAGAATCGTGGCGCCTGCGCGCAGCGCGAGCGCTATGGAATCGCTCGGCCGCGCGTCGACGTAGAAAACGTCCTCGCCGCGCTTGAGCACGATTCGCGCGAAGTACGTGTCGGCGTGAATCCCGGTGATCTCGATCCGCTCCACCGCCGCGCCGAGCACGTCCACCACGATCCCGAGGAGGTCATGCGTCATCGGACGCTCGAACGACCGCCCCGCGAGCGCCGTGAAGATCGCGGTCGCTTCCGCGGTGCCGATCCAGATCGGGAGAATATCCTCCTCGTCCTCCGTCTTGAGGAGAACGACGGGATGCTTGCGCTCCTGGTCGAGCGCGATGCCGCGGACCGATACCTCGACGAGCTCCATGGCGCCTTCCTACTTCGTTCCTCCGGCCTTGTGCGCCTTGTCCTCATCCATTCGTTTCTGCACGCCCTCCATCGATTCGAGCTTCGGATGCGCCTTCTCCATGTTCTCGCGCATCCACTTCGCCGATTCGATCATGTTGCTCTGGGGATATTTCTGCTCGAGCTCGTCGAACGTGCGGCGTGCCTGAACGAAGTCCTTGATCTCTTCGGCGTACGTGAAACCGATCATGAAGAGCGCCTCCGGGGCGTTCTTGTGGGTCGGGTACTGGTTCACGATATCCCGGTAGTACTGAATCCTGCTGTTCGGGTCCGCCTCGATCTGGGCCATCTCCCAGAGCTCTTCCGGCGTCCGCTTCGTCGCGTTGAGCCGCTCCTTTACGTAGTTTTCGGAGGGGTATTTCTTCTTGAGCTGCTCGATAGTCTCCTTGTAAGCCTGTTGCGTTCTCTCGGAACGCAGCCGGTCCTCGATCGTCTGCTTGACGTCGTCGAACGCCTGGGTCTTGGCCGGGTTCTTCTCGGTGACCCTCACGATGGCGAATCCCTTCTCGAAGTGTATGATCCCGCTCACCTTCCCGACCTCGAGCTTCTCGACCGCCTTGCTGAAAACCTCGGAAGTGCCGACGCCCTTGATATAGCCGCTGGGATTGAAGTACCCCACGTCCCCCCCCGCCGGCGCCGTGGACTTGTCCTCCGACTCGGCGCTCGCGAGCTTCGTGAAAATCTCTCCCTTCGCGAGCCGCCGCTGCCATTTGACGGCCTTGAGACTGTCGGTCGTGAAGAGGTACTGCGCGCGCATCACGGGCGCCTGCGTGAATTGCTTCGGATTCGCGGCGTAGTAGGCCTCGACCTCCTTCGGATCGACCTTGACCTTGTCGGCTATCTTCTTCGAGAAATAGTCGGCGGCGATGATGTTCATCGTGACCTGTCTTATCTGGGCCTGCATTTCGTCGGTCTTGTCCATCTTGTCGTCGATCGCGGCCTTGTAGATGAGGTACTGCTCGATGAGCCGGTCGACGAAATTCGCCTGCCCCTCCGGTCCCTTGAACTGGTTCTTCTGACTCTCGGGCATGCTCCCGAACATACGGAGCATCTCCTCTTCCGTGACCTTGTAATCGCTGACCCTGGCCGCGAGGCCGGTCTTCACCTCGGGGGCCGTGCCTTTCTTCGCGCGCGAGCACGACGCTGCTCCAAACGCGACGCAGCCCGCGATCAGGACGAGGACGAGCGTTCTCTTCGCCAACATCCGAGCCTCCTTTTCGGCGCGTTCATCCCGGAACACGCTACAAGAGATCCGTGCGTTTCTTCTCTTCCAATCGATCGACGATCTCGCGAACCCGTTGACTGTCTCCACGCTTGCACACGAGCACGGTGCTTCCCTCGACGACGACGATGATGCCGTCGACGCCCACGGCGGCCGTCACTCCCCCGGGGTTGAAGAACAGATTGTTTCGGGCATCGACGAGCTCCAGTCCCCCGGCGCCCGCGTTTCCGCGCGCATCGGCTCCGAGGATCTCGAAGAGCGAGTCCCACGAGCCGACGTCGCTCCAGCCGATATCGGCGGGGACCACGACGACGTTGTCCGCCCGCTCGAGGATCCCGTAATCGACGGAGATCGCCGGCATCTTCCGGTACTCCCGCGCGACGACGCGCCGGAAGCCCCTCGTTCCGAGGGCGCGAGAGATCGCCGCGAGCGGCGCTCGCCCGGCGGGAAGATGACGGGCCCAGGCGTCCATGAACACGGACGGGCGCCAGAGAAAGATGCCGCTGTTCCAGTAGTACCGCCGAGCCCTGACGTAGGCGGCCGCCCTCCGTGCATCGGGCTTCTCGTGAAACCGCTTCACCCCGAAAACGGCGAAGCCTTTCGTTCTCTCGAACACGCGGCCCGCCTCGACGTAGCCGTATCCCGTCGCGGGATACGAGGGCGTGACGCCGAAGGTGACGAGCACCTCCCGCCTCGCGGCGACGGCGGCCGCCGCCGTGACGGCGCGGCGGAACGCGCGTTCATCGGCGATCGCGTGATCGGCGGGACAGACGAGCATCGGCTCGTCCCCCCCCGCCCGGCGCACGAGGGCCGCCGCCACCGCGATCGAGGGGG
This sequence comes from Candidatus Krumholzibacteriaceae bacterium, assembly GCA_050015715.1. Taxonomy (GTDB): domain Bacteria; phylum Krumholzibacteriota; class Krumholzibacteriia; order Krumholzibacteriales; family Krumholzibacteriaceae; genus SSS58A. The sequence goes on along the minus strand of JBEKAW010000077.1, from coordinate 6,716 downwards.
CCGTGTTGCGCCCGACCGGCTCCGCAAAGACGCGGTTCCTCCCGAGCCCGGGAAGCTCCCTGCGGACCGCGCCGACGAGATCCTCGAGCGTGAGAACGAAGATGCGCTCCTGCGGCATGAGCGCCGAGAGGCGCCGGAACGTCAGGGCGAGCATGCTCCCCTCGCCGGTAACGTCGAGAAACTGTTTCGGCGCGGCGGCACGGCTGTACGGCCAGAACCGTTTTCCCCTGCCGCCCGCAAGAATCACTCCGTACATGAGAATCACCCATCCATGAACGTCGAGACGTCGACGTGCCGCGCGAGAACGGAGGCGACTTCGCCCTTGATCGCCGCGAGCCGTTCCTTTGTCGATGCTTCGAACCGGAGGACGAGCGCCGGCTGCGTGTTCGACGCTCTGATGAGCCCCCATCCGCCGTCGAATTTCACCCGCGCGCCGTCGACGTCGATCACGTCGTGGGTCTTCCGGAAATGATCGCGCACCTCGCGCACGACGTCGAACTTGAGCTCGTCGGCGCAGTCGATCCGTATCTCGGGCGTTGATTCATAGCGTGGAAGATCCGCCAGGAGCCCGCTCAGCGGCACCGCCCCCCGCGAGACGATCTCGAGGAGCCGGCACGCGGCGTACAGCGCGTCATCGTATCCGAAGTACCGGTCCGCGAAAAAGATGTGGCCGCTCATCTCGCCGCCGAGGAGCGCCCCCGTCTCCCGCATCTTCTGCTTGATGAGCGAATGCCCGGCCTTCCACATGAGGGGCGTTCCGCCGTGACGGGCGATGTCCTCGATGAGGCTCTCGGAGCACTTCACCTCGAAGATCACCGTCGAGCCGGGATGAGCGGCGAGGACGCTCCGCGCGAAGAGCGCGAGCAGACGGTCCCCCCAGAGAATCTCCCCGCGATCGTCGATGACCCCGATGCGATCGCTGTCACCGTCGAACGAGACGCCGAGCTCGAGCTTGTTCGCGAGCACCGCGGCCCGCAGAGCGGCGAGATTTTCGGGAACGGTCGGGTCGGGATGGTGATTGGGAAAGGTGCCGTCCGGCTCCATGAAGAGCTCGAGCGGTTTCACGCCGAGCCTCCTGAAGAGATCCCGCACGACGATGCCCGCCGTGCCGTTCCCGCCGTCGGCGGCGAAGGAGACGGCCCGTGAGAGCGTGATGTTCCGCGCGAGATAGTCGACGTATTCGCCCCGGGCGTCCCGTTCGATGACGCGACCGCCGCCGGGCTCCGCGAGATTCCCCTCGGCGATGTCCCCCAACTCGAGGATGTCGGCGCCGTAGATCGTCCCTTCCCCCCGCAGCACCTTGAATCCGTTGAACTCGCTCGGATTGTGGCTCGCCGTGATCATGACCCCACCCGTGTAGCCCCACTTTTTCGCCGCGAAGTAGAAGACGGGGGTCGGAACGACCCCGACGTCGACGACGGAGACGCCTCCCCTCGTCAACCCTTCGGCGAGCGCATCGAAGAACTCGTCGCTGCTCGGACGGACGTCCCTTCCGACGACGGCCTCCGCGATCGATTCGCGGCGGAACGTCGCGGCCGCGGCGAGGCCGAGTCTTCGCACGCGCTCCCGCGTGAGATCGACGCCGACGACGCCCCTGATATCGTACTCCCTGAATATGTGCGCCGGAATGGCGATGTCGGTCCTCCCCGTGCGAGGAACGCCGGACCTACTCCTTCACGACCCAGACCTTGATCTGGACCTCGACGTCGCGATGAAGTCTGACGGGAACGGTGTAGACGCCGAGCTTCTTGATCGGCTCATCGAGCACGACCTGATGATGGTCGACCGCGAATCCCTGGTCGCTGATCGCCTTGGCGATGTCGTGTCCCGTGACGGAGCCGTAAAGCTTGTCCTCCTCCCCCGCCTGCACGACGAGCGTGCAGGAGAGCCCCTTCATCTTCTCGGCGACGGCCTGAACGCTCTGACGGAGCTTCGCGTCCCTCGCGTCGTGGAGACGATTCTCCTCGTTGAGCACGCGCTTCTGGTTCTCGCTCGACGGGAGCGCGAGGCGCTTCGGCAAGAGATAGTTTCTCGCGTAGCCGTCCTTCACCCGGACGACGTCTCCCCGATCCCCGAGGCCCTGGACCTTCTGCGTAAGGATGACTTCCATGTGACTCTCCCTCTAACGATAGTATTCCCTGGCGAACGGTAGAAGGGCGATGGCGCGCGCGCGCTTGATCGCCTTCGCGAGGCGCCGCTGGTGCCAGGCGCACGTCCCCGTGATGCGCCGCGGCGTCATCTTCCCGCGCTCCGTGACGAACCGGCTCAGAAAGGCCTGGTCCTTGTAGTCGATCGGGAGATCGTCCATGCAGAATCTGCACGGCTTCGTCGGGAGCATGCGCTTTTCTTTCTTCTTGCGCTTGTCGTTCCTTTTTTCGTTGCGATCGTTCCTTATTGCCATGGTTCCTCACTTCCCTTCCGCGGGCGATTTCGGCGCCTCGGCCGGTTTCGGACGCTCTTCGACGACGAGACTGTGGCGGAGCACCGTTTCATCGAAACGGAACACCCTGTCGAGCTCCTTCAGGATCTCGTTGTCTCCCGAGAAGCGTATGAACGTGTAGAATCCCTCGAAGATCTTCTCGATCGGATAGGCGAGCCGGCGCTTCCCCCACTGGTCCACGCTCGTGACCTGACCCTGCCGCGAGGTGATGATCTCGCTGTACTTGACGGCTTTGTCCTTGACCGCTTGTTCGTCGAGAGACGGGTTGAGAATGTAGATACACTCGTAGGCCCGCATAGATGATTTCCTCCCTTCGGACTTGAATCGACCTTCATCGCACGGTGAACCGTCGTGAAGGTAGGGATTTAAGAACGCGGCGCATGCGTTCGCCGCAGGTGCCATGGAATATAACATTGCCCGGGTGCCCGGTCAAGTGGGGTCTGAGCGTCCGTCCGCCCTGCTCAAGCGCCGCATCGCGGCGTCGAGGCCGGCCCGCACGGCCGTTTCGATCGCGTCCGCGGCCGCCTCGATCATGGCGTCCACGGTCTCCCGCTCCTCCCCGGCGAACTCGGAGAGGACATACTCGACCCAGTCCGTTCCCCCGGGGGCCCCGCCGATGCCGAGACGGAGCCTCGCGAAATCCTCCGTTCCGAGCCGCTCGATGATCGATTCGAGACCCTTGTGGCCGCCGCTGCCGCCGCGCGAGCGCAGGCGAAGCTGCCCGAGCGGAAGGTTCAGGTCGTCGCACACGACGAGAAGCTCCCCGCTTCCGGATGCGCCGCCTCGAGCGAGCGCGACCCCCGATTCGTTCATGTACGTGAGAGGCTTGATGAGGGTGATCGTGCGGCCGGCCGCCCGCCACAGGGCGGTCTGCGCGGGGCCCGGCGAGCGCTTCCACGAAAAAGAATGGCGCTTCGACAGGGCGTCGAGCGCCATGAATCCGAGATTATGTCGCGTTGCATGGTATCGCGGTCCGGGATTCCCGAGACCGCACACGGTCGAGATCTCCGCCATGGAGAATTACGATTTCCCTTTCTTCTCCCTCTCCGTGTCCTTTTCCTTGCCCTTTTCCTTTTCCTTGCCCTTTTCCTTTTCCTTGCCCTTCTCCTTCCCCTTGCCCTTTTCCTCTCCCTCGCCCTCTTCGCCTTCCGCCGCTTCCGCTCCCTCGCCCTCTTCCCCTTCCGCCGCCACCGCGGCAGCCGCGGGCGCGCCGGCCTCCGGAATGAGGACCTCGAGCTTCTTCGGCGCGGAGATATGCGCGATCGTCACGTGGGGATCGTCGACGATCTCAAGGGCGGGATAGAGCTCGATGAGATCGGAAACGTGGACCGACTGGCCGATCTCGAGATGCGAGATGTCGATCGAGACCTTCTCCGGAATCTCCATGGGCTTCACGTTCAGCGTGACCTCGCGGATGCCGTGATCCAGCACGCCTCCCTCTTCCTTGACGCCCTTCGAGACGCCGGCGAGCTCGATCGGCACGCCGATATGGAGCTTCTCGTCGACCGATATTCTCTGAAGATCGAGGTGGAGCACATCCCCCGTAACGGGGTGATGCTGGATGTCCCGGACGAGCGTGAGTATCGTTCCCTCGTCGGAACCCTCGACGTCGAGGCTCAGGATCATGTGCTCGCTCGTCGCCGTGTGCAGAATGTGCCAGATATCCTTCTGGGAAACGGCGAGCGACATCGGCTCGCGCTTGTGCCCGTACAGGATCGCGGGTATCTCCCCCTGGGCGCGGAGGCGTTTTGCGCCTTCCTTGCCGGCTCCGACCCGCGTGTGCGATTTAAGTTTCGGTTTCTCCATGCCGTCCTCCAGCTAATCGAAAAGAATGCTGATCGATTCTCCCGTGTGAATGCGACGTATCGCCTCGCCGAGGAGCGGCGACACGTCCAGTACCTTGATCTTGCTGCATCGCGAACCGTCTTTCACGGGGATCGAGTTCGTCACGATGACCTCCTCGACCGGCGACTCTTCGAGCTTCTCGAGCGCCTCACCCGAAAAGACGGGATGCGTTGCCGCGGCGATGATCTTCCTCGCTCCCGCGGACTTCAGAACCTCGGCGGCCTGGGTGATCGTCCCGGCCGTGCTGATGATATCGTCGAATATCACGATGTCGCTCCCCGCGACCTCGCCGATGATATTCATGACCTCCGACTTGTCGGCGGTGGTCCGCCGCTTGTCGACGATCGCGAGGTTGGCGCCCAGGCGTTTCGCGAAGGCCCGGCCCGCCTTGATGCCGCCCACGTCGGGGGAGACGACCGTGATATTCTTCAGTTTCTTCCCCCGAATATATTCAAAGAACACCGGCGCCGCAAAAAGATTATCGACCTGGATGTCGAAAAATCCCTGAATCTGCGCCGCATGGAGCTCGAGGGCGAGCACGCGATCCGCACCGGCGGTCGTGATGAGATTCGCGACGAGCTTCGCCGATATCGGCACGCGGGGCTGGTCCTTGCGATCCTGCCGCGCGTAGCCGTAGTAGGGTATGACCGCCGTCGTGCGGTGCGCCGAGGCGCGGCGGCACGCGTCGATGATGAGCAGGAGCTCGAGCAGGTTGTCCGCCGGCGCGTATGTCGACTGGATGATGAAGATGTCTCTGCCCCGGATATTGTCCTCGATGCGCACCTTGAGCTCGCCGTCGGAGAAGTGCCCGATTTCGACCTCGCAGAGGGGGACCCCGATGTTCTCCGAGATCTTCTTTCCGAGCTCCGGATTGGCCGTGCCCGCGATCAGCTTGAGCTCATAGTTCATCCCGCGTTCCCTCCATAAAAGTAAGGTGACCGCTCGGGCCACCCTTCCAACAGCCATTCTGGTTGGGGCGGGAGGATTCGAACCTCCGATCCAGGATCCAAAGTCCCGTGTCTTGCCGCTTGACGACGCCCCAGCCGTTATGTGGATCCCGTATGCCGGCTTTTGCTAAATCTCGACGCCCTCGACGCCCGCCTCCGCGACCATCTTCTCCCGCTCCTTGTGGTACGCGGCGATGACCTTCTCCTCCATCCACGAGCGCGTCTCGTTATTGATCGGATGGGCGATATCCTGGAATGTCCCGTCGGGCCGCTTGCGGCTCGGCATTGCCACGAACACGCCCTTCACTCCCTCGATGATCTTGAGGCCCCGGATCACGAACCGGTTATCGAGCGTGATGCTCGCAAAGGCCTTGAGCTTGTTGTCGCTCCTCAAAGAAATACGGATCTCGGTTATCTCCATGTGCTCCCCCTAGATTGACGAGATCGCTTCCACTATACGAAACGTATGGCCGTAGTAACTGGTTGCACGATCCGCGTGAACATCCCCTCCCCCTCCAAGCGCCCGCGCGCGTCCCTCGCTTCACGCTCTTCGGCAAAAACTGCAAAACAGGCGGATCCGCTTCCGCTCAATGAGCTAAGAACCGGCTTTTCCGCCTTAAGAGCTTCAAGAATCCCGGAAACGCTCGGAAAATGCTCCCGCACCATGGCTTCGAAGCTGTTGTGCGCCTCAAGCGGCGCCTCCGGGAACCTTTGCAATCCTTCAACTAACGCTGTAAGTCTATCTGTGCCCGAACCTTTTGTCAATACTAAATTGAGATTCTGATAAGCCCATCTCGTTGAAATAGTTACTTCCGGTTTTACGATCAAAATCCAGCCGGCCGCAAGCCCCGGCGCCTCCTCGAGCACTTCCCCCCTGCCGCGGCCGATTGCGCTTCTCCCGAGGAGAAAGAAGGGAACGTCGCTCCCGATCGCCGCGGCGAGCTCGCTGAGATCCTTTTCCGGTAGGCCGCACCCGTAGAGCCGGTTGACGCCGAGAAGGACGGCGGCCGCGTCGGAGCTCCCGCCGCCGAGCCCCGCCCCCGGGGGAATTCCCTTTTCGACCCGGATCCTCACGCCCCCGGCGAGACCCGTCCTCTCGATAATCAGCCGCGCCGCCCGGTGGCAGAGGTTGTCCTCGTTCCAGGGAACCGCCGCGTCCTCTCCCTCCACGCTCACGCCCGACGGCGCCTTCTCGATCGTGAGCTCGTCCCACAGGGACACCGGCTGGTAGAAGGTCTCGATCTCGTGATAGCCGTCGTCGCGACGGCCGATCACGTCGAGATACAGGTTGAGCTTTGCGGAGGCGAGGATCTTCATCGGCGATAGCTCTGCCAGAGCTCTCCCCACTCGGTCGTCATGAATCGAGCGATCTTGCCGCGTCCGACGGTCGGATACCAGAACGCATCGTGGTAGAGGTTCGACGCGAGCGGCGCCCAGAACATGAGCGGAGAGTGGAGCGCGATCTTCTCGAGGAACCGCAGCGG
>JBEKAW010000076.1:0-9970 GCA_050015715.1 Candidatus Krumholzibacteriaceae bacterium | reverse complement strand
CGTGCGGGAGGAGCTCTGCACGGGCTGCGGAAGATGCCAGGAGATCTGCGGGTACAAGGCGGTGCAGGTGGAGGCGCGGCCCGGGGGGCGCTTCATCGCGCACGTCGACGAGATCGCCTGCAAGGGCTGCGGCACGTGCGTCGCCGTGTGCCCGACGGGCGCAATCGATCAGGGCAACTTCGAGCAGTCCCTCCTCATGAGGAGGCTCGAGGGCGTCGTGGGCGCCCGGACGAAAGTGCTTTTCGTCTGCCACTGGGCGCGCCCCGCGAGGCTCGATCTCCCGGCGGACGTTCTCGCCGTCGAGACGATGTGCGCGGGACGGCTCGCGCCGCGGCTCATCGTCGAGGCGGTGCTCCGGGGAAGCCCGGAGGTGCTCGTCGCCGGCTGCAGCGAGGCGGAATGCCACTATGGATTCGGGAGAAAGACCGGAGGGCGCGCGGTCGAGCAGGCGAGGACGTTCCTCCGGCTGGTCGGATTCGAGCCCGGTATCGTGACGGAGATTGAGACGACCCCCGAGGAGTTCGCGCTCGCCGTGAGCGCGTGGGTATGGAAGTCGAAATGAACGCTGCCGAGATCATCGCGAAACTCCGCATCGAGGACTGCACGAGATGCAGAAATGAATGCGCCGTCGTCTGCCCGGTATACCGGCACTACGGGGCGGGTCATCCCCAGGAGCTCGCGCATCTGTTCTTGAAGGGAGGGGAGGCCGCTGCCGGCGCCCACCGCCTCATCTGGACCTGCGTGACGTGCGGGGCGTGCACCGAGGCGTGCCCGTTCAAGGTCGCTTTCGCCGATTTTGTCCGGGAGCTGAGAGTGGGTCGTACCGATTACGCCCCCGTTTTCGGCGGGCTCCTGCACGAGTACGCGAGAGCGCAGGCGGGGGGGATCGCCGGTCTCCCGGGGAGGGCGCGGGTCCGGAAGGGCGGCGCCCCGGCTTCGAAGGATCGGCTTTCCTGGATCGACGGCTCGCTCAGCGTCAACGCGGGAAGCGATATCCTTCTCTTCACCGGCTGTCTCGCCGCGTTCGACGCGGTTTCGGGGGGCCTCTGCGAGGAGAGCTTCGGCGGAATGGCGAAATCGGCCGTGAGGCTTCTCAACGCCCTCGGCGTCTCTCCTGTCATCCTCGTGGACGAGCGCTGCTGTGGAAGGGATTTGTACGATCTCGGCGACCGGGAGGGCTTCATGGCGCTCGCGCGGCACAATCTGAAGGAGATCGAGAGATCGAAGGCGAAAGAGGTTCTCACGATCTGCCCCGAATGCGCGTTCACGTTGAAGGAGACATATTCGAAAGAGATCGGCGGAGTGCCGTTCGGCGTGCGGCATATCGCGGAGTTTCTGTCCGGCCGCCTGAGCGGGCTCCGGTTCGCGCGGGGGGCGGAGCGATTCGCCTTCCACGATCCGTGCTACCTGTGCCGCTACCTCGGCGTGGACGAGGCGCCGAGGGCGCTGCTCGAGGCGCTTTCGTCGGAGAAACCGGTGGAGCTCGATCGCACGCGGAGGAGCGCTCCGTGCTGCGGGGCGGGCTCGTGGGTGAATCACGGTCCGCACACCCGCACCGCGGTCAACGAGCGCCTCAAGGAGGCGCACGCGCGTGGGGCGGAGGCGCTCGTCACGGCGTGCCCGAAGTGCACGCTCCTCTATGCGGAAGTCAATCCGGCCTGCTCGTGGAAGCAATCGCCGGTCATGGTGCGGGATCTCATCACCCTCGCGGCGTCGAGGCTCGAGGGATAGCGGAGTCGTCGGAATGGCACGTGCGGCGGATCAGATGAAAGATGTCCCGGCAGGCGGCTCTTACCGCGTGCGGAGCCATCCCATTCTCCCGATCATCGAGCGCGCGGAGGTCCCCTTCACGTTCAACGGGAGAGGGATGAAGGGGTTCGAGGGGGAAGTCATCACGACGGCTCTCTTCGCCAACGGCATCCAGGTCTTCGGCCACCATCCGCGCGACGGGAGCCCCCAGGGCATCTTCTGCGCGAACGGGCAGTGCAGCCAGTGCACGGTTCTCGTCGACGGCCTTCCCGTCAAGGGGTGCATGACCGTCATCAGGCCGGGAATGGAGATCGTGAGCTGCGAGGGCCTGCCGTCCCTTCCGGCCGAGGACGCGCTTCCGGCCTTCAAGGAGATTCCGACATTCGAGACCGACGTTCTCGTGATCGGGGGCGGGCCCGCGGGAATCAACGCCGCGATCGAGCTCGGCACGCTCGGCGTGAAGACGCTCGTCGTCGACGACAAGAACGAGTTCGGCGGAAAGCTCACGCTTCAGACGCACACCTTCTTCGGTTCACGGGACGATTGCTACGCGGGCACGAGGGGCATCGAGATCGCGCGCATTCTCACGCGGGAGGTCGTGAATCTCCCGTCCGTGAGAGTCATGCTCGCGACGACCGCGGTCGGCGCCTTCTACGACAAGAAGGTCGGTCTCCAGCAGGACGGCCGGTACTTCCTCGTGTCTCCGCGCGCGGTCCTCGTCGCCTGCGGCGCGCGAGAGAAGAACATCGCGTTCCCCGGCTGCGACCTGCCGGGCGTTTACGGCGCGGGCGCCTTCCAGACGATCCTCAATCGCGATCTCGTGATGCCGACCGAGAGACTCTTCATCGTCGGCGGCGGGAACGTGGGCCTCATCACCGGGTACCACGCGATCCAGGCGGGCATCAAGGTCGTGGGGCTCGTCGAGGCGCTCCCCTTCTGCGGCGGCTACAAGGTGCACCTCGACAAGCTCCGCCGCCTCGGCGTGCCGGTCCTTACATCGCACACGGTCATCAGGGCGGAGGGGAAGGAAAGGCTCGAGAAGGTCACCATCGCCGGTATCGACGCGGCGTTCAAGCCGGTCGCCGGCACGGAGAAGTCGTTCAAGGTCGACACGCTCCTCATCGCCGTCGGTCTTTCGCCGGTCAACGAGCTCTACGAGAAGATGATCGGGTACGGCATCGAATGTTACAAGGCGGGAGACGCGGAGGAGATCGCCGAGGCGTCGGCGGCCATCTTCAGCGGAAAGATCACGGGTCGGAAGATCGCCCGCTCTCTCGGACACGAGATCGACGTTCCCGATGAATGGGAGTCGACGGCGGCGGTGCTGCGCAGCAAGCCGGGGGAGACGATTCCCGTCGAACCCCCGCGGCTCGCGAAGAAGATATATCCCATTATCCGCTGCATCCAGGAGATTCCCTGCAACCCGTGCGCCGATTCCTGCCCGCGCAACAGCATCGCCATCGACGGCGATTCGATCATGAACAACCCGCTGTTCGAAGGGGACTGCATCGGCTGCACGAACTGCGTCGCGGTATGCCCGGGCCTCGCGATCAGCCTCGTCGTGCCGGACTACGACCGGGAAGCGAACACGTCGCTCCTCATGCTCCCGTACGAGCTCGAGGTGAAGGATCTCATAGAAGGCAAAACGGTCGAGACGGTCGACATGGAGGGGAGGACGGTCGGGCACGGAAGGGTCGTCGCCTTCCGCACCTCCAATATCGACGCGAAGCGGAAGATCGTCTCGATCGAGGTGCCGAAGGGGGATGCCCTCAAGGTCGCGGGCTTCACGGTCCTCGAGCCCGAGACGGGGGAGACCGGGTTCGGCGTGGCCGAGCCGGTGCCGGACGACACGATCATCTGCCGCTGCGAGCGGATCACGGCGGGGGAGGTGCGCGCCGAGATCAGGGCCGGCGTTCGCGACATGAACGTTCTCAAGGCGACGATCCGCACGGGCATGGGCGCCTGCGGCGGGAAAACGTGCACGGAGCTCATTCTCAGGCTCTACCGCGAGCTCGGCGTGAGTCCCGGCGAGGTCACACTTCCGACGAACAGGCCGTTCGTGGCGGAAGTGCCCCTCTCCGTGTTCGCCGGCTCGAGCGAAGGCGGCGATGCCTCATGAGCGGGAAGAGCCACGACGCGATCGTCATCGGCGCCGGAAGCGCAGGACTTTCGATCGCATACCATCTCACGCTCGAGGGGCTCAAGGTCCTCGTACTCGAGTCCGAGCACGCTCCGGGCCAGGGGCAGACCAAGGCCGCCATCGGCGGCGTCCGCGCGACGCACTCCGATCCCGCGAAGATAACGCTCTGTCTCCAGAGCCTCGAGTTCTACTCGACCTTCGAGAAAAAGACGGGCATCGATCTGGGCTGGGTTCCCGGCGGTTACTGTTTCCCCGTGTACCGGGAGGAGGAAGAGAAGATTCTCAAGGGGATCCTGCCCGTGCAGAAGAGCTACGGCCTCGAGATCGACTGGGTCTCTCCCGCGAGAATCAAGGAGCTCATTCCCGGCGTCAACGAGAACGGTTTGAGGGGCGGGACCTTTTCTCCCGGCGACGGTCAGGTGTCGCCGCTCAAATATTCGGCCGCGCTCTGGAAGGAAAGCAAGGACCGCGGCTGCGAATACCGTTTCAATGAGCCCGTGACGGGCCTCGTGAAGAAGGCGGGCGCGATCCGCGGCGTGAAGACGGCGAAGGACATCCACTATTCCGGCGTCGTCGTCAACGCGGCGGGCGCCGCGGCGGAGCGGATCGGGCGCATGGCGGGAATCGAGATTCCCGTCGTCCCGGACTGCCACGAGGCCGGGATCTCGGCCCCGATGGAGCGCTTCTTCGATCCGCTTGTCGTCGACATACGGCCGGGTCCCGAGGGAAAGACGAAGAACTTCTACTTCGGTCAGAACGACCGGGGCCAGGTCATCTTCTGCTACACGCCGCTCGTGTCGATCCTCGGAACGAACCGGGAAAACACCTCCGAGTTCATGACCATTATCGCGCGCAGGATGATCGATCTCATCCCGCGCCTCAAGAACATGCTCATCCGCCGCATCTGGCGCGGTCTCTATCCGATGACCCCGGACGGCATCATCATTCTCGATCAGGTGAAAGAGATGAAGGGATTTTACCTCGCGGTCGGGATGTGCGGGCAGGGCTTCATGCTCGGTCCGGGCGTCGGCCGCAACATGGCGAGCTTCATTATTCACGGCACTCCCGTCGTTCCCGGAGACGTGTGGAGCTCGATCTCCTTCTACCGCGACTTCTACGCGGGGCGCAAGGAAGCGCTCAAGTAAGCCGCTCCCCAGGGAAAAACGCGTTTCAAAATCCGCGGTCCATACGCTACAATACGGACTCATCCGACCGGCGGACGGCACTATGAGATCACTCATCACGAAAAACAGGACGCTCCTGTGCATTGTTCTCTTCGCCCTGGCGATTCGCATCTATATTGCGCTCGCCGCGCAGGAGCCTCGCGACGCCGGCGATATCGAGACGTACAATACGCTGGCGGTGGAGGGCGGTTTCGGCGTCTGTCAGGCGCCGTTCTATCCGCTCCTGCTCCGGCTCGTCTACCTCGTCTTCGGCGTCGCGAACCTCACGCCCCTTTTCGTCATTCAGGGAATCTCGAGCGCTCTCGTCGTGCCGCTCCTGTATTTCGTCGCCTCGAGGACATGGGGCGAGAGGGCGGGAATCGCGGCGGCGGTCATGAGCGCCGTGTATCCCGATTTTCTCTTCTACAACGCGGCCGTTCACCCGGAGTCCCTGATCGTTCTCTGCGTCGTTTCGATAATGGCGATTGCCGTCTCGGGGATGCGCGACACGTACAAGGCCTGCGCGCAGGGGGCGTTTGTGGGCGCTGGCGTGCTTCTGCAGACGAGTCTCGTCTTTCTTGTGCCCGGCGTCATCATGACCCTCAGGAAGAGGCTTCTCTTCTGTATCGTCTGCGCGGCGATCCTCGCTCCATGGATCCTGCGGAGCTCGGTCGTGTATCGCACGTTCGCTCCGGCGGCGTGCGTCAGCTCGCATTCGGACGAGTCGATCTGGAAGTACGCGGCGGCCGGCGGGAGCCTCTATCGGGTGGCGGACAGAATGTACGTCAATGTGCTCACGCTGTATAACTGGCATCCCGAAAGCCCCGTCATCAAAGTCGCCGGGGGCTCGACGAGAATCAACGGCATCTATTTCGTTCGCAAGTATTCGTATCTCGTGCTCCTGCTCGCCGGCTCCTTCGCCGCCGCGCGATACGTTCGGAAGGAACATCACTCGATCGTGCTCCCGGTGCTCATCTGTTCCGCGTGCCTCGTCCTTCTCGCGCAGCTTTCAGAAGGCAGATTCAGGGCGCTCCTCGAGCCCCTTTTGATTCTGTACGCCTCCGCGATGGTCGCGCTCCGCGCCGCCGGGCCGGGCCGCGCTGACGGGAGTCCCGCGGCATGAGGACGAAACGGCACATCGCACCCGGATCGCGCGGAGAGCGCCGCATCGAACGCCACGTGCTTCTCGTCGCCTTGTTCTTCGCGGCGGGGCTCCTCGCGCGCCTCGTTCTCGCGTTCAGGTGCCGCGCGATCCCGAACTTCAGCGACATGGCCGAGTACAACTACCTGGCGGCCGAAGGCACGTTCAACCCGCACCGCCCGCCGCTCTATCCCCTCTTCCTGCGGGCGATATACGCCCTGTGCGGCCAGTACAATTACACGGCGGTCTTCGTGGTCCAGAGCCTCATAAGCTCGGGGGGGATTCTCCTCATGTACTGGACCGTATCGCGCATGTGGAACCGGCGTGCGGGCCTGATCGCCGCCGCACTCTACGCGGTCTACCCCAACCTGATCATGTACGACCTCACGACGCTGACGGAGTCGCTGAGCGTGTTCATCGTCATCGCGATGATGGCGGTCGCCACTTCGAAATGGAGCGACGGCCGCACGGCGGTCGTGCAGGCCGTCGCGGCCGGAATAGGCATGCTGATCAAACCCGCGTTTCTCTTCTTCGTGCCGGGGTTGCTGGTCACCGTCAAGAAACGGGTGACGTTTGTCGTCGTGCTCGCCTGCATCTGTGCTCCGTGGATTCTGTACAACGCCGTTCACACGCACCGGCTCATCCTCGTTTCCGACACGGGGGCGCTGAATTTCTACATGAGCTACAACCCGGAAGCCAAGGGCGGATTCGTGCAGATCCCGGATTGGGAGAACGTGTCGCAGGGGGAATACGTCCGGATGGGGCTGGATTTCATCAGGCAGCACAAGCTGAGAACGATCGAGATCATTCACACGAAGATATACTCGCTCTTCGAGCTCGGTTGGGACAGAGGCGTGATGCGCGACATCGTGGGAGGGGAGGGACGTGCTCACGTCGTGATGTACGCGTATCTCGCGGTCTTCGTGTCCGGTTTTGTGGGCCTCGCGCGTTTCTGCCGAAAGGCGCACGCGAGCGTCGTCGCGCCGGTCGTGAGCTACGTCGTTCTGACGATGCTGCTGTCTATCTTCGTCGTGAGGTTCAGGACTCTCATTGAACCCCTTCTGATCGCGTACACGGCCGTCTTGGTCGGCGGCGCCGCGTCCCGCGGAAGCGAGCCTATTTCTTCGGCGAATCCGAAGGCCCCGCGGCGAGCCTGACCTTTGTCCACAGCTCGAAGGGTTGCATGCGTCCGGGCATCGCTCCCGGTCCTCCCATGCCGCCTCCGGGGAAGCCCCCGCCGCCTCCGCCGCCAGGGAACCCGCCTCCGCCGCCACCACCGCCGGGGAACCCGCCTCCGCCGCCACCACCGCCGGGGAAGCCTCCCTCCCCGCCGCCGGGACCCTCTCCTGTTCCCTCGGAGGACGAGCCCTCCGGGCGCTTCATTTGGCCCAACTCCATCGTGCCGACCTTGAAGCCAATGCCGATTGTCTTTCCGGGCGCCGCGTTAATTGCGTACGGCGTCCCCTCCGTGGGTGCGAGAGGCAGCTTGAGCTCATAGATGAGGGTGCGATTGGCGATATCGATCATTGCCTCGATGTCGGTCGAGCCGCTGTCCGTTGCGGCCAGTGAGGCAAGCGGTTCGCCGCCGGGGCCGACGATCGCGAGCTCGCCGCGGGCGTCGCGCACGAGACTTCCGAGCATCTTCTGCATGTCCCGGGGCGTTTCAGCCGAGGCATCGCGAGACATCTCTCGTGTGCCCGGCATCGATTCGCGCGCGCCCGGCATCGATTCACGCATGCCCGGTCCCGATCGCTTCATCGGGTAGTTGACGCCGAACGTTTCGCCTTTCCCCCCCGTCGCATCGAACCAAACCGTGAGCCCGTTCATGAGGATCTGTCTCTGCGTGCGCTGGTTCCAGGTCGACATGTAGACGTAGAGATAGTGCGCGTCGTTCGAGAATCCGATCTTGAGCCCATTGGTTTCATCGAAGTAGGCCTCGCGGCCCGCCCATTCGGGGGCCTTTCCGTCGATCGTTATCACACGGTCGAGCCAGCCGCTCTCGAGCTTGGATTCCATGCATCCGCCCGAAACGGCGACGGCGAGAACGGCTGCCGCCATGAACGCCATGAATCTTGATGAGCGTGGAGTCTCCATTCCTGCACTCCTTCCTGGGGAAAAGACGGGGTCCATAACAAGGTGTCGGAGGCGCCTCGCGAGAGGTTACAACGGATTTCGCGCGTGCGCATGTAACCTGCCGGGCGCTTTACTCGACGTAAGCGGTGCGGATTCGAACATTGGACAGGACATGCATCGAGCTTGTATTATAGCCGATATGGAGGAATACGATTCGACTCTGAGCGACGCGGAGATCGTCGAACGCGTCATTCGGGGGAACGTCGATACATTCGAGTGCCTCCTGGAGCGGCATAAGGCGCGCGTCTTCGGCATCGTCGGGAGGCGCGTGCCGCGCCGGGACGTGGAGGAGGTCGCTCACGAGGCATTCGTTCGCGCCTACACGTCGCTGGCACACTTTGAGGGGAGAGGCGATTTCGGCGCGTGGCTGTCGAAGATCGCCGTGCGCGCCTGCCACGACTACTGGCGCGAGATTTACAATCGACGCGAGCAGCCCATGAGCGATTTGAGCGAGGCGCAGCTGAAGTCGCTGGCTCGCCTCGCGGCGGATCGATCGAGCCGCGCCCATGGCGAAGGCGCCTCCATGCAGGAGGCCCGTTCGCTGCTCGCGTGGGCGATGGACAAGCTTTCCGCGGAGGACCGCGCCGTTCTCGAGCTCGTGCATATCGAGGAACGCCCGGTGAAGGAGGCCGCCGAGCTTCTCGGCTGGAGCGTCGTCAACGTGAAGGTCCGCGCGCACCGCTCGAGAAAGAAGCTCCGTGCGCTCATCGAGAAGCTGGTCGCGGAATGAGGAGGATCGTCATGAAACGGAACAAGAAGAGGATCGAGGATCTCGAGAGATACCTGTTCGCCGCCCAGCGGGCGCTCGATGCGCCGCCGCCGGGACCCGGATGGCGGGAATCGGTCATGTCGGAGATTCGCCGCCTCGGCGGGGTCGAAGAGCGGGGAAACGGCGAAGCGGCGTTCAGCGGCTTCGCGTGGCGCTTCGCGATGGTGACCGGGATCGTCGCGTTGATTTTGCTTGCGTATATCTATTCGAACGGCTTCGTCGACTACCAGGAGCTCGCGACACGATATCTTGAAAATCCGCTGGATTTTATCATTTGAACAGCTCAAGGAGGACTCTTTATGATTGAACACGAAACGAGGAGCGGGCGTCGGCTGTGGTCCGGCGTGATCGCCGTGTTCATCGCCGGGGTGATCATCGGGGGGCTCGGGGGAACGGCGCTCATGCGTTATCACTTCATGCACGCCATGCGGAACCCGCATCCGAGGCCCCATGAGCGGATCGCGGGCCGGCTCACGGCGAACCTCGGTCTCACCGGAGAACAACGAGCGCAGGTGGACGCGATCATCCGGGAGTTCGATCCGCGCTTCGATGAGTTCGAGCAGCGGTCGCGCGGCGAGGTCAGAAATATCGCCGGCGATATGGAAGCGAGGATCCGGGGGGTGCTGACTCCCGATCAGCAGGCGAAGTACGACGTCAACGTGCAGAAGATACGTGAAGAATTCAGGACGAGGGACGAGGAAACGCATACGTCGGGACCCAAGGAGTGAGTATGGATATGCATTTTCCGCGGTTGAACGCGGCAATGAAACGGTTCGTAGTCGGAGCGCTCGCCGTGCTGATCTGGGCCTCGGTCGCCGCCGGCGCGGCGCGGGCGGCGGACGCGAAGGCGATCTCGCTCAAGAACGCGATCGATA
>JBEKAW010000075.1:0-10003 GCA_050015715.1 Candidatus Krumholzibacteriaceae bacterium | reverse complement strand
CGATGAAACGCACACGACGCTTGCGACACCGAGCACGGCGGCCACCCCGGGGTTCCCCGTGACGCCGATCACGACGATGAGAAGCGCCGCGATGATCAAGGTCGATAGTGTCAGCCCCGAGACTGGGTTGTTCGAAGAGCCGATCATTCCCACGAGGTTTCCCGACACGGCGGCGAACAGGAAGCCGACAATGAGCATCACGAGCGCCGCAACGAGCGCGCCGGGGAACGTTCCCGAGAACCTGAAGTAGATCGCGATCATGAGAATAAAGACGACGACGATGCCCATGAGCACGAGCCTGAAGTTGAGGTCCCTGTCCCTGCGGTCCGTCGCCGCCTCGGCTCCCGCCGACTTCTTGACGTCGGCGAACGAGCGCTTGATGCCCGCCGCCAGGTTCTTCCGCATCTTGTAGAGCGTGAAGCAGGCGCTGATGATCATGCCGCCGACCGCGATGGGCCGCACGACGAATCGCCAGATGCTCGTCGCGAGCGCGACCCAGGTGGCCGTGGCCGTCGGATCGAGCTGGTTCGACGCGGCAAAATCGGCGACGACCTTCGGTCCGACGAGGAAGATCAGGAGCGGTACGAGCAGCCCCCAGGCGAGCAGCCCTCCCGCGAAGTTCAGGGCGCCGAGCTCCGGGCCGATGATGTAGCCGACGCCGATGTACGCTGGAGAGACCGCCGGCGCCGATATCGTGGAGATACCGCCGGCGCTTATCGTCGGAGAATCGGGCTTTGCGCCGAGACGCACGATGCTCTTGCCGACCTCTCCGACCCTGAGAAGGAAGTCGTTCGATGCATGGAAGAATCCGGAGCCCGCGAGGAGCTGGATGACGGCGCCGATTCCCATCGCCTGGAAGAGCTGCTTCGCGGCCGCTCCTCCGCGCTGGCCTGCCTTGTGGATTTCACCGGCCGCGACCGACTCGGGGAACTTGAGGTCCCGATCCTCGACGAGCACGCGTCTGAGAACGGTCACGAAGAGAATGCCGAGCGTTCCGCCGACCGCCATCAGCGCGGTCGCCTTGAGGTAGGTGGAGAAGTGGAAGCTGGTGAAATCCCACAGGCCCAGGATCACGAAGGCCGGGATCGTGAAGATCGCGCCCGCCGCCACCGATTCCCCGATGGATCCCACGGTTCGGCAGAAGTTCTCCTCGAGGATGGAGCCGCGGAACAGGCGCAGAACGGCCATACTTATGACGGCCGCCGGATACGTCGCGGCGATCGTCATTCCGGCGCGCAGCCCGAGGTAGGCGTTTGCCGCGCCCAGCACGACCGCCATGACGAGCCCGAGGAGCAGAGGTAGCAAGGTGAATTCCCTCAAGTCCGTCTTGTCAGGGACGTAGGGCTTAAACTCGCCTGCCATCAAACACCTCCAGTTCGGTGAATCGGACCCTCTCCAAAATCTCGTTTTCCCACGAACGCAGAAAAAACCCGTTGGTGTCGAACGTTCGACGCCGTTTGAGATTAGGGGCATATTATCCCGCTGGGAAAAGCCAAGTCAAGAAAATGATGCTGTCGGGAAAATGACGCCCCGGCGCGCGAGCGCCCCGGCGGCTGCGGCCCCAACCGGCTGCGACTGCGGGAGATCGCGTGTCCCGCGACCGCGGGGAACGGAACTTGCCTTTCCGCGAGGGGCATGAAGCGGATAATGGGCTCGTTTCTCAACGTTCTCTGCGAGGTGTGCGGCGCCGAGCGTGCGCGCATGCGTCTCGCCGTGGTGGATGCGAGCCGCACGGTCGTCGTTTTCGATGTGAGCATGCCGGCGCCGGCGCGGCGGGAGCATTTCGGCGGCGTGATCCAGATTCCTCTCCTCGAGCCCTCGGGCCTCGCCGGGAGCTCGTGCGGCAGGCATTTCCACGCTTCACACGCGCTCTGCGGGGAGAGCGTGCCGGCCGATGGGCTGTTTCTCGAAACCGGCGGTCTCGGAGAATGGACGATCCGCCGACGGATGAACGGTTTCGACGTCGAGCTCGACCTCGCTCTCCGCGAGGGGGGCGCCGGCTTCATCAATGACCGCGTATCGAAGGCCGCCGCGTTCCTCGATCTGTTCGAGGCGCTCCTCGACGGCCGCCATTGCGCCGGGGATGACGCGCAGAATGAATGCGGCGCCTCCGTCGTGTTCAATCCGCCGTTCCTCGGAGAGTCGAGCGCCATGATCGATCTCAAGCGCACGATCGGCGCGGTCTCGACGAGCGACATCTCGCTCCTCATCGAAGGGGAGAGCGGCACGGGGAAAGAGGTCGTCGCGCAGAACGTTCACCGCCTGAGCCGGAGGCAGGCGAAGCCGCTCGTCATCGCGAGCTCTCTCGAAATGCCCCACTCGCTTCTCCAGAGCGAGCTCTTCGGGCACGCGGAGGGCGCCTTCACCGGGGCGAGCAGGGAGCGCGCGGGTCTCATCGAGAGCGCGGGGGGCGGGACCTTTTTTCTCGACGAGATCGGCGAGATGCCGCTCGCCCTCCAGGCGGCGCTTCTCAGGGTCCTCCAGGAGAAGGAGATCAGGCGCCTCGGCGAGAGCAGGCGCCGCAGGGTGGACGTCCGGTTCGTCTTCGCGACGAATCGCGATCTCGGCGATCTCGTGAGAAGCGGGCGGTTCAGAAAGGATCTCTACTTCAGAATCGCGGGCGTGAGGCTCTTCGTTCCGCCCCTTCGCGCGCGAAAGGAAGACATCGTTCCGCTCGCGGGCTTCTTCCTCGCGCGGTGCGCGAAGCATGGAGCCCAAGGCGCGCCGCCGCTCTCTCCCGACGCGATCAGGAGGCTCGTCAGATATCCCTGGCCCGGGAACGTCCGCGAGCTCAAGAACGAGATGGAGCGGCTCATCGCGCTCCACGAGGGAGCGAACGCCATCACCGCCGCGATGCTCTCGCCGCACGTCAATGACGCGCAGGACGACGCCGACGCGGGGGAAGACGACTCGCGCAGCGGCCTCCCGCGGGCCGTATCGAGGCTCGAGCGGGCGATGATCCGGGAGGCGCTGCGCCGCTTCGCGGGAAACCGCACGAGGGCGGCCGCGGAGCTCGGGATCACGAGGCAGGGGCTCCTCAAGAAACTGAAACGCCTCGGCCCGCTT
Source organism: Candidatus Krumholzibacteriaceae bacterium (assembly GCA_050015715.1). Classification (GTDB taxonomy): domain Bacteria; phylum Krumholzibacteriota; class Krumholzibacteriia; order Krumholzibacteriales; family Krumholzibacteriaceae; genus SSS58A. Next base: position 6,937 of record JBEKAW010000075.1, on the reverse strand, counting down.
TCATGAGCGGGCCCCCGAAAGTGTCCTCCCGCACGGCTCGAATCGCAAATCAAATCCGTCCTTGTTCGTGCGGCGGCCCTCCACTATACTCCGTCGAGCATTTCATGAACGGGGGAGTGCACGGTGAGCGGGACGAACTGGATCGGGCGCTGGAGAGGCGAGCTGCTCGCGGGGCTGTCGAGCGGACTTCTTCTCGCCTTGTGCTTTCCGCCGTTTCCGACGAGGTTCCTCGCCGCGGTCGCCCTCGTGCCCGTTTTCGCGTACTTTCTGCGCGTGGGGCGCGTGTCATGGAAACGGGCCTTCGTCGTGGGATTCCTCCTCGGCGTCGCGTTCTTCACGACGCTCCTCTTCTGGATATTGAAGCTCATCCCCGCCTCCGGCGTGACGATGCCGTGGATCATGGGCCCCGCGCTCGCGCTCCTCGTCGCGTACCTCTCGTGCTACACGGCCGTCTTCACGCTCGTGCTCTCACGGCTCACGAACCGTCTCGGCGCAGGCGCGCTGTTCGCGGCCCCCGCGCTCTGGTCCCTCGTCGAGTTCGCGCGCTCGCACGGGGAGCTCGGCTTTTCGTGGGGAGTCCTCGCGAACGCGCTCGCGGTCCATCCGCTCGCGATCCAGGGGGTCTCGTTCTACGGCCCCTTCGGGCTCTCCCTCGTTCTCGCCTTTCTGAACGTGTGCGCCGCCTGGGCGCTCTTCGCGCGCGGCCGCGGCGCGCGGCTCGCGGCGGTCGTCGCGTTCATCGCGATCGCGGGAGGTCACCTGCTCTGGGGTTCCCTCGAGATCGCGCGCTACGACCGGACAAAGGTGCGGCTCGACGGCGAGAACAGCGTCGCCGTGATGCAGCCGAACATCGATCTCTCACGCAAGTTCGACCCGTCGTTCCGGGATTCCATCTTCATGCAGATGGAGCAATACTCGATGACGGCGGCCCGGCACGGCGCGCAGCTCATCATTTTCCCCGAGACCGCGGCGCCGGTCTCGTTCAAGGTGACGCCGCGCTACCTCGGCCTGCTCGAGGCGATCGCGCGCGGGGGCGGGATCGATATCCTCACGGGCTACGTCGATCATACGGTGAAGGACAGCGCGTGGGTCGCGCACAACGCGGCGGCGCTCATCTCGAAGGAGGGAAAGCTCGCGGGCAACTACCACAAGATCGATCTTCTTCCGTTCGGCGAAAAGATGCCGTGGAGCGAGTACTTTCCCGCGCTGAGCAAGCTCGATTTCGGACAGGCGAATTTCATCGCCGGAAAGAAGCAGACGGTCTTCGTTTCGAGCGCCGGGAGGTTTGGCGTTCTCATCTGCTTCGAATCGACCTTCTCCGATTTCACGCGACGCTACGTTCAGAACGGCGCCGACTTTCTCGTGAACATCACGAACGACGGATGGTTCGGCAACAATCAGGGCCCCGTCCAGCACGCGGAGATGGCGATCCTCCGTTCCGTCGAGAACAGGGTGACGCTCTTCAGGGCCGCCTACACGGGCGTCTCGTTGATCGTCGATCCGGTGGGAAGGGTCGAGCAGCGGCTCGGGCCCTTCACGGAGGGAATGATTTACGGCTCGGCAGAGCGGGGGAGCGGGCTTACGATCTACACGAAGCACGGCTCCGTGGTCTATTTTCTGCTCGCGGCCCTGAACCTCGCCCTCGTATGCGTGCCGCTCCTCGCGAGCCGGCCGCGCGGCGCCGGGCCCCGGGCCTGATACCGGAGGGACCCCGATGGATTTCAAGGAACAATGTTACCTCGCCGATCCGTACGCGGTCGATTTCACGGCGCGCGTGAGGGAGGTCGAGCCCGCCGGCGAAGGGCTCTCGGCCGTGTACCTGGAAACGACGTACTTCTATCCCGACTCGGGCGGGCAGCCCGACGACCGGGGAACGCTCGGGGGCCGGGACGTCGTCGGCGTCGCCGAGAGCGAAAAGGGCGTGCGGCATCTCGTGAAGGGCGAGCTGCGCGCGGGGTCGGATGTCGAGGGGCACGTCGATTGGTCCCGACGCTTCGATCACATGCAGCAGCACTCGGGGCAGCACCTTCTCTCGCGCGTTTTTCTCGAAGGCTACAAATTGAAGACCGTCTCGTTCCATCTCGGCGAGGAGAATTGCACGATCGATCTCGAGGGAAACGCCCCTCGCGCGGAGACGCTCGACGAGGCGGAGGCGCGGGCGAACAAGATCATTTTCAAAAATATTCCGGTCACCTGCCGTGTCGTCGGCGCGGGAGAGTTCGAGGCCGCGAGCGTCGTGCGTTCGAGGCTCCCCGAGGGGGTCGACCGCGTGCGTATCGTCGAGATCGAGGGCTTCGACAGCGCGACGTGCTGCGGCACGCACGTTCGCTCTACCGGAGAGATCGGCATGATCAAGATCCTCGGCATGGAGAAGGTCAAAGGGAACGCCCGGGTAGAGTTCATCTGCGGGACGCGCGCCGTGAGGGACTACGCCGCCAAGCACCGGCTCCTCGCCTCGGTCGCATCCGGCTTCAGCACCGACTGGCGCGAGATCGGGAGGATCGTCGAGAAGCTCGGCGAGGAAGGCAAGGCCTGCAGGAAAAAGAATGACGAGCTCGCCCGGGAGCTCGCGGGCTTTCGCGCGCAGGAGCTCTCGCAGGCGACCTCGGCCGCGGGCGGCTTCGATATCGTGAAGCGGCACTTCAGCGAGGGTGAGGCCGCCTCTCTCAAGGAAACCGCCACGAAGATTCGCGAGATGGGGAAGAAGATCGTGCTCTTCGGCCTCTCGGGCCCGAGCCCCGCGCTCATCTTCGCATGCTCGCCGGGAGTCCCGCTCAACATGGGGGAGATCATGAAATCCAGCGCCGCGCTCATCGGGGCGCGGGGCGGCGGGGGCAAGGACTTCGCGCAGGGCGGCGGCGGCGACGCCTCGCGTATCGCCGAGGCGCTCGACGACGCGGAGCGAAGGATCAAGGAGACGCTCTTGTGACCAGGGAATCTCCCCGGCACAGCGCGCGAGAGCGCGACGAGATGGTCAAGGACCAGATCGCGCGCAGGGGCGTGCGCGACGCTCGCGTGCTCGAGGCGATGCGAAAGGTCCCGAGGGAGCTCTTCGTCGAGAAGGACGACATCGCTCACGCCTTCCACGACGGGCCCCTCTCCATCGGTCACGGGCAGACGATCTCCCAGCCCTACATCGTGGCCTACATGACCGAGATGCTGAGAATCGGGAGCGCGGATCGGGTGCTCGAGATCGGAACGGGATCGGGCTACCAGACGGCTATTCTCGCCGAGCTCGCCGCCGAGGTCTACACGATCGAGATCGTCGACGAGCTCGCCCGCAGGGCCGAGGAGTTGCTCCGCGCTCAGGGGTATTCCAACATTCATTTCCGCGCGGGGGACGGGTCCCTCGGCTGGGCGGAGGCCGCGCCCTTCGACGCGATCATGGTCACGGCCGCGCCGGAGAGGGCTCCCGAGCGCCTCATCGAACAGCTCGCGGACGGGGGGCGTATGATCGTTCCGGTCGGAAGCTACGAGCAGTACCTCGAGCTCATCACGCGCACGGGCGCGGAGATCGAACGGAGCGCCCTCATCGGCGTGCGCTTCGTTCCGATGACGGGCGAGATACAGAAGGGAGATGCATGACCGGTTTTCTCTGGCACAAGCTCTTCATGAAACATCTCGCCGGATACAGCCACGTCGAAAGCCCCCAGCGCGTCGAAGCGATCCTCAAGCGGATCAGGAAGAGCCCCGTGGCCGCGTCGCTTCGCTTCATCGAGGCGGAGCCCGCGAAGATCGAGTGGCTCGAGCGCGTGCACGACCCGGCGTATGTCAAGGCGATTCTTACGCTCAAGATCGACGAGGCCGTTGTTCTCGACTGGGGGGACACGGTCGCGACAAAGGCGACGCCCGCGGCCGCGCTCCACGCGGCGGGGGCTGGGGTGCAGGCCGCGCGCCTCGTTCTCGACGGGAAGATCTCGTCGGCCTTCTGCTGCGTGAGGCCGCCGGGACATCACGCCGAGCGCAATCGCGCGATGGGATTCTGCATTTTCAATAATATCGCAATCGCGGCGGCGCACCTCATCGAGGCGGAGGGGCTCAAGCGCGTCGCGATCGTCGACTGGGACGTCCATCACGGAAACGGAACCGAGAGCATGTTCATCGACGACGACCGCGTGCTCTACATCAGTCTTCACCAGTACCCGCACTATCCGGGGACGGGGAGCTCCGAGACGATCGGGAGCGGAAAGGGCCAGGGCTACACGATCAATCTGCCGATGGGCGCGGGCGCCGGCGACCGTGAGTACCTCGCCGCGTTCCGCGACCGCATCATTCCCGCGCTCGATGAGTTCAAGCCGGAGTTCATTCTCATATCGGCGGGCTTCGACGGCCACGAGGACGATCCGCTCTCCGGCACGCTGCTGACGACTTCGGCCTTCCGGACGATGACCGTGCTCCTCAAGGCGAGCGCGGAGAAGCATTGCAAGGGAAGGATCGTATCGTTCCTCGAGGGGGGATACGACGTCCAGGCGCTCGCGGAGTCGGTCGAGGAGCATGTCACCGCGCTCGCGACGTAGACCGCCGTGGATGTCCGGCCGGCATCGGGAAAGCCCAGGTCATTCGGCCCTGTCGCCGGCCGCGCTCGCAGCGGCCTCCGGTGAACACAGGCACGGTGGGAACAGTATCGCGAACGTGGATCCTGCCCCGGGTTCGCTCTCGACCATGATCGCCCCGCCGTGGCTGTCCACGATTCCCATGACGGCCGACAAGCCCAGCCCCCGCCCCATGAACTTCGTCGTGAAGAACGGATCGAAGAGCCGTCTCATGGTATCGCCGTCCATGCCGCATCCCGTGTCGGAAACCTCGAGAGCGACGTACGTGCCCGCCGGGGGTTTCCTCTCCAAGCGGCTCTGAGCCAAAGCGCGATCGTCATAATGCCGGGTCCGTGTCGCCAGGGTAATGACGCCGAGGCGATCCCCGATCGCCTCGGAGGCGTTGACGATAAGGTTCATGATGACCTGCTGGACCCGCGAAGGATCGGCGTCGATCATCGGGACCGCCGGATCGAGGTGCATGCGAAGCGATGCGTTCTTTGAGATGCTCGATTGGAAGAGGCGAGTCGTTTCACCGATGAGCGCGTTCAGGTCGGTCGATTCGATGGTGAAATTCCCCTTCCCCGAGTATGCGAGGAGCTGCTTCGTCAGGCTGGTCGCGCGTTGCGCCGCTTGCTGCGCCGCCAAGAGGAGCGAATTCATCTCAGAGGACGACGAACTCTTCAGCAGGGCGATGTCGAGGTTCCCGACGATGGCCATGAGGAGATTATTGAAGTCATGCGCAATGCCCCCGGCGAGCATCCCGAGGCTCTCGAGCTTCTGGCTCTGGAGCATCCGTCGCTCCATTACGAGCTTCTCCTCCTCCGCCCTCCTCCGGTCCGTGATATCCATGAAGATGCCGATGACCTGTTTCGGTTCCCCTTCTTTCGAAGGGAGGGCCAGCGCGTTGTCGAGTATCCACCGGTAGGATCCGTCAGCCGTTTTCCATCGGTACTCGAGGCGAACCTCTTTCTCATTGAGAATGGTCCGGTACTCCTGATGGACGCGAGCCTGATCGTCGGGGTGGATGTTATCGGTCCAGAAGTGCGGCTCACGCATGAATTTCTCGGGGGGATAGCCCACGAACCGCTCTATTCCATCGCTTATCCACGTCGCGTCTTCGTCCGCGGGGACAATTGCCGTGTAGACCGCGACGGGAAGAGAGCGAAGGATCGTGCTCATCCGCATCTCGCTCGCGCGGAGCTCCTCCTCGATGCGTGTGCGCTCCGCGATCTCCTCGTGGGCTTTATCGTACAGGCGGGCGTTGTTGATGGCTGCCGCGAGCTGATCGCAGAGGGTCTCGAGCGTATTGATCTCGGTTTCGTCGAAGACGTGCTTTTCGATCTCTTGAATGTCGAGTACGGCGATCGCCTCGCCGGCGACCATTATCGGAACGCAGAGCTCGGAACGCGTCGGCACCTCTTGAATGAAACCGCCGACGTAGCGTGGGTCCTTCTCGACATCGTTGCTGATGATCACCTTGCCCGTCGCGGCCGCCGTGCCGATCAGGCCGAAACCGACGGGCTGGCGGTAATCGCGGTTCGAGATATCCTTGTACCCCCCCGCCATCGCCTGGCGTCCGAGCTCCTTTCGCGAGGGGTCCAGGAGGAGGAGCGTCACGTTGTGGTATCCGAGACTCTTTTTGATGTCGTTGACTGTTGCCTCGAGGAGATCATCGAGGACGAGAATGGAAACGGCGCGGCGTGCGACGCGATTGACGATTGCCAGCAGCCTCGAATGCTTCCGCTGGTCCGAGTGGCCTGGTTGTGAACGGCCCTTCTTGGACGTCTTTTGAGTCGAAGCCTGGCGCTTGCGCCTCGGACCTTTCGCTCCAACGGAAGCGCCAGTATGCGAGGATTTTGTAATCGGAATCTCCCCCCCAGATAAGAAGAAATTTGCTAATGAAGACTAAGGTGTAAACGATTTTTTACATTCCGTCAATACGAAGAGTATCAGAGGAACAACTGATTCTCCTGGGCGCGGCTCTCGTTGATCGCGGTCACGTAGATCGCGGGGCGGTCGAGGACGGGGCATTTCGTCTCGCAGATGCCGCAGCCGATGCAGAGCTCGGGGCTCACGACCGGCTTCTTGATGATGATGCTCGCGCCCTTCTCGTCGATCGCCCGCTCCTCGACGAAGGTGATCGCCTTCTTCGGCGTCGGGCAGTGCTCCTCGCAGACGATGCAGTTCCGGCCGAAGGCGTAGGGGATGCAGCGGTTCTTGTCGACAAACGCGAGCCCGATGTGGATCTTCTGCTTCTCGGGGACGGTCACGGGGCGGATGGCGCCCGTCGGGCAGACCTGCGAGCAGAGGTTGCAGTTGTACTCGCAGTAGCCGAGCCGCGGGACGAGGATCGGCGTCCAGAGCCCCTCGAGGCCGGCCTCCGTGAGCGTCGGATGGAGGCC
>JBEKAW010000074.1:0-16029 GCA_050015715.1 Candidatus Krumholzibacteriaceae bacterium | reverse complement strand
TTTCAGGTGCTTCTCGCCGCGGACGGCGTCGAGGCGGTCGACGTATTCCGCGCGAACCGGGGAACGATCGACTGCGTGATACTCGATCTCACGATGCCGCGAATGGACGGAGCCCAGGCGCTTGCCGCGCTGCGCACGGTCTCGAGCGACGTCCCCGTCATCCTGTCGAGCGGTTACAGCCAGCACGAGATATCGAAGCGCTACGCCAGAAAGGGCTTCGCCGGATTCATCGAGAAGCCGTACCGGCTTTCCTCGCTCGGCGAGAAGATCCGGAGCGTGCTCGGCCCGAGGGTGCATCGTGGCGGCGAAGCGTAGGCAGCCTCCGCGCTCACCCGCCGGCGGAAAACGGCTCCCGCGGACCGCGCTCGTCATATTCGCGCTCGCGCTCGTCGTGCGTCTCGTCTACCTCGGCGGGATATCGAGGAGCCCAACCTTCCACGTGCCCATCATCGACTCGGCCACGTACGACCAACACGCGAGACTCCTCGTCGCGAAAGGGATCTTCTACGAACGGTTCTTCTGGCAGGGATTCTTCTATCCGTTCTTTCTCGCCGGCGTCTATTTCCTGACGCAGGGCTCGATGCTCGCGGCGAGGCTGATTCAAATCGTGCTCGGGTCGGCGCTCTGCGCGGGAGTCTATCGTCTCGGCTCGGAGGTCTTCGACCGGCGCGCTGGGATAGTGGCCGGCGTCGTCGCAGCGCTCTACGGCCCGCTCATATTCTACGACGCGGAGATCCTCGACGCCGGCTTCTCGGCGATCTGGGCCGTCGTTCTCATTCTGCTCCTCTTGAGGGCGCAGGGGTGGAAGCGCGCTCTGCCCTGCGCGCTTCTCGGCGCCTGCGGCGCCTTGAGCGTCGTGACGAGGGCGTCGTTTCTGCCGTTCTTTCTCGTCGCGTGCGTCTGGCTCGCGATCGTCTGGCGCCGCTCCGCGATGCCGTGGCGGCGGGTCGCGGCGAGGGCCGCTCTCGTGCTCGCCGGATTTCTCGCCGTCACGATGCCCGTCGCGCAGCTCTGCTACCGCGCGACCGGCGACTTCAGCTTTCTCTCCGAGTCGGGTTCGATCAATCTCTTCATCGGAAACAATCCCGAGCGGGACAAGACGATCATGATCAGGCCGGGCGCGGAGTGGCGCGAGCTTACCCGCATGCCGATGGTGAAGGGCTCGGCGAGCGATCTCGAGGACCGCGACGTATTCATGCGGCTGTTTCTCGACTACGTGAAGGCGCATCCAATCGATTTCGTCAAGGGGCTCGACGCCAAGACGGTGGAGTTCTTCAGCTCCCGGGAGCTCCCGCGGAACGACGACCTCTACATCGCGCGCAAATACTCGGGGCTCTTCGCGGCGCTGACGTGGAAGGCGGGCAAATTCGGCTTTCCCTTCGGGCTCCTGCTGCCGCTTGCGCTCGTCGGGATCGCGCGGAATCTGAGGCGCATTCCGGTTCCCGTGTACGCGTTTCTCCTTCTGTACCCCGCCGCGATCATCGGCGTCTTCGTATCGGGGCGGTACCGGATTCCGGTCGTCCCCGTGCTCGCGGTTCCGGCGGCGGCCGGGGCCCTGTGTCTCGTCGATGCTCTCAAGGGAAGGCGCTGGCCGCTCGCGGCCCTGATCGCGGGGTCCGTCTGCGCGGTCGCCGCCGCCTCGAGCGTCGCCGGTCCGTTCGTCGTCGAGAGATACAACTACGAGGCCGAGATGCATTCCATCGTGGGCTTCGAGCTCATGAAACAGAATCGGATGGACACGGCCGTTACCGAGCTCTCCGAGGCGCTCCGCCTCGATCCGAACTTCGGCGACGCTCACAAGTACCTCGGCCTCATCATGAGCCAGGAGCGCCGCCACGCGGAAGCAACGGTCCATTTGCGGAAGGCTCTCGCGCAAGAGCCCGACTCCTATCTCCTTCGCTACTATCTCGGGGTGACGCTTCTGAATCTGGGGAAGAGGGAAGAGGCGATCCCGCTCCTCCAGGAAGCGCGCTCGCAAGCGGCCGCCGCGAAGGAGGAGCAGCTCGTGGGAGAGATTGACAGGGTTCTCGGCTCCGCGACCGCCCCCCGCGAGAGCGGACCCCCGAGCGGGGACCGGTGACGTTCGCCCTGTGGCTTTTGCAAGGAGCGTTGTGATGGACGAGGATGATCTGAAGAAGCTCAAATCGGACAAGGTCGTCGACGCGCGCGGGATGGCCTGCCCGGGACCTCTCCTCGAGGCCAAGAAGGCGATCACGAGTATTCCCGTCGGCGGGATCCTGGAAGTTCTCTCCTCCGACGAGGGAACGAACAACGACATTCCCGCGTGGACGAGGAAGATGCAGTACGAGCACCTCGGAACGATCGAGGACGCCGGTTTCTGGCGTCTCTTCGTGCGCAAGACGAGATGAGAGCTTCGGTGCAGGAGGGAGGCTTATGAGCGATGGAACCACGCCCGAAAAGGCCACCATTATCGTCTTCAGCGGCGATATGGACAAAGTGATGTCCGCCTTCATCATCGCGAACGGCGCGGCCGCGTTCGACATGAAGGTCACGATGTTCTTCACCTTCTGGGGCCTCAAGGCGATCCAGAAAGGAGGCCTCACCGGAAAGACCGTCATGGGGAGAATGCTCGGCCTCATGAACCGCGGCGGTCTCGACGCGATCGGTCCTTCGCGTCTCAACATGGGCGGCATGGGTCGCTGGATGTTCAAGAAGCTGATGAAGAAGCGCAACCTGGTCCCGCTCGCCACGCTCGTGAAGCAGGCGCAGGAGCAGGGCGTGCGCCTCGTCGCCTGCGAGATGAGCTGCAGCGTGATGGAGATCGGGAAGTCGGACTTCATCGAGGGTGTCGAGATGGGCGGCGTGGCGACCTTCGTCGCCGAGGCGGCGGAGTCGAAATTCTCTCTCTTTATCTGACGTGGCCTGTCTTGCGCGGAGCAATCGATCAGGCAGTGCCGCCGCTCTCGGTGCATTTCTGGCGGGGACAGCGCGGCAGGGGCTCATCCATCTCCAGCGTGTCCTGGGTAGCGGCTTCCACGCATTGATCCGGATCGCAGCACGTGTAGCACACGCGCTTGATGGATTGGACGCGGAGGAGCCGGACCTCCGGGGAGAGGAAACCGGCTTTGACCGGCTCTTCTCTCAAAAGGTCCGTGCTGAGATACTTCTTGTTGTCGTCCGGGAATACCGTGACGACGGTCGAATCGGCACCCATCTCGTTCTGTATCCGCAGGGCGCCGAGAAAGTTCGCTCCCGAAGAGATGCCCACCCCGATCCCCAACTCGGCGGATAGCTTCTGGGCCATCAGGATCGAATCTCCATCGTCTACGCTGACCACCGAGTCCAGCTTCTCCAGGTCGACGATCGGAGGGATGAACTCGTCGGATATACCCTGGATGCGGTGTTTGCCCACCTTCCAACCGGTGGACAGGGTCGGAGAATTGGCCGGCTCCAGGGGATGAATCTTTACCGCGGGATGTTTTTCCCTGAGAAAGCGGCCGACCCCCATGATCGTTCCCCCGGTGCCCACACCGGCGATGAAGGCATCGGGATGCAGGGAGCGAAACCTGAGCTGCCACCAGATCTCGGGTCCCGTGGTTTTGTAGTGGGCTTCGCTATTGTCTTCGTTCGAGAACTGCCTCGGCAGAAAGGCGCCTTTTGTGGCGGCCGCGAGCTCCTCGGCGCGTTGAATGCTGCCGAGAAAGCCGCCCTCCTCCCTGCTCACGAGGACTATGTGCGCTCCGAGGCTCCTGATCAGCCGGATCCGTTCCTCACTCATCCAGTCCGGCATGAATATGGTGACGGGGTGCCCCAGGGCTCGGCCCAAGGCGGAAAATGCGATCCCCGTGTTCCCGCTCGTGGCTTCGACGATGAGGTCGCCGGGTTTGAGAATTCCCCTGGCGCATCCCTGCTTGATAATGTGAAACGCCATCCGGTCCTTGATGCTGCCGGTCATGTTCAGGTGCTCCGCCTTGGCATAGAGCGTCCGCTCTTGGCCCTGGAACATGAACCTGATCATCAGGAGCGGCGTGTTGCCGATCAGGGACGACAGCCCATCGATGCGGTGCAGGTGATCGCTCTCGGGCATGGAAGCCTCCTCTTACTTTGACCCGCCGAACCTGATGATACTATTTTCTCCGCTGTTCCACAAGTGCCCGAGCTTCCCGGTTACGCGACCGCAGGCCGCGACGCCTTGACGCTCATCGGAATCCCCGCTATTGTTCCTGGACGGCGTTCCTGCCGGATTCGACAAGCGGCACGGGGATATTTCCTGACAGAAACACCAGACCCGATTCGTCTCTTGATCACAGCAACGAAAGGGGATCCGCGCTTGGAAGCTGAAAGGCGGCTCGTCGACGCCTGCCGCGGCGGGGATACGACGGGCGCGTATGGCGAGCTCGTGAAACGGTACTCGAGAAGCGTCTTCGCGGTCTGCCTCGGCACGCTCGGAAATGTCCATGATGCCGAGGACATCGCCCAGGAGACGTTCATCAGGGGCATCGCCCGGATCGGCCAACTCAGGGACGGCACCCAGTTCGGCCCCTGGATCGTGAAGATTGCGCGCAATCTCTGCATCGACTATGTGCGAAGAAGGAAGCGAGGCGCGGCGGTTCTCGCCCGGCAGGATAGAGATCGAAATGATCCGGAAGGCGCTCACGCCGATCTGCGGGAAGCTATCGCCGGGCTGCCCGAGAAATACAGGCTCCCCTTGCTGCTGTACTATTTCGATGGCCGGAGCTCGGATAGTGTCGCGCGGACGCTGGGGATCTCGACGGATGGAGCTCTCACGCGATTGAGCCGGGCCCGGAAAGAGCTCAGGAAATTGATCGATTCAAGAGAGGTGTCGCATGAATAGAAAATGCAAAAAGGCGAGGGCCGGGATGGAACGGTCCATCTTCGGGGCCCTCCCGGAGGAGTGGCAGCACGAGATCGACGAGCACGTGGAGCACTGCGCGGCCTGCCGGGATTATCTGGAAGCGATGCGCAACGATGACCGGGCGATAGCGGGTTTTGCCGAAGCGCTCGAACCCGCGATCGCCCGGGTAGAAAAGGGAGCGACGGACGCCGCCGCGCGCGGCGTCCCATGCGAATCGATGGAGAATAGTCGAGCACGGAGGGGAATCATGAGACCGAGAATCGCTGTCTTCACAGCTGCCGCGGCCGCTCTCGTTGCGCTTCTGTGGGGGGTCAACCATTTCAGCGGCATCTTCCAGGGGACGCCGGCCTTCGCCGACGTCGTGGCGAAGATGAACAAGGCTGAGACCGTTACCTATCGCCAGCTGTTGAAGTATGAAGGAGCCGACCCGTCGGCCGCGGAGAACATGGCGACGGATGCCGGGCTCGTGCGCACGACGTTCGAGAAATTCGTCATCGTCAGAGACTTCAACAAAGGGATCATGCTGAATGTGAGCCCGTCCACGAAGCGCGCGGTTCTGGAGCACGAGGTGGGTCTCAAGCGCGACAAAGGGCTTTTCAATTACGTGAATTGGATGGCGACGCTCCAGAACGGCCCATCGGGGAAATTCGTCGGCCGCGAGAAGATAGACGGTGTCGATGCAAACGTCTTCGTCGTCACAAACGGCGAGTTCCAGACAATACGGATATGGACGGATCCCAGTACGAGTCTTCCGCTCCGGATTGTCTGGACCAACAAGCACAATCCGAAGCTGGATGTCGTCGAACCGACAATGACGTTGTATGAGAGCGACTTCGGCGGTGAGAAGGGCAGCTCACGCATGATATTTCATATGACCCCCTCGGACGGCCTCCAGAAGAATTCGGAATGGGTGTACGAGAATTTCAAATGGAACCAGAAGCTCGATCCGGCCCTCTTCAGCGTCGTGCCGCCGAAGGACTACACCTTGAACGAATATCAGCTCGACGTGTCGGACAAGGGAGAGAAAGACCTTGTCGGCGCGCTATCGGCATGGGCGAGTATGTCAGAGAACGCCTTTCCATCGGCGATATCGGACCTGAACGCCCAGGAAAAGGTCCGGCCGATGCTGATCAAGCGGTACGACAAGAATGGCGATCCGAAAAAGGAACTCCAGGAAGCATTAGAGGAAGCCAATCTGCTGCTGAAGGGTCTTGATTTCTCCCAGAGCATGAAGGTGAACGGCGACTGGCACTACGCCGGCGCCGGCGTGAAGCTCGGCGATAAGAACGCGCCCCTGTGCTGGTGGAAACCGGAGGGTGCACAGAAGTACCGGATACTCTACGGTGACCTGCGCGTCGCCGATATCGACAAGGCCGATCTGCCGAAAGCGCCTCAGTGAGACGGGGACTGTCACCGGAGGGGCCCGGCGTTGCCTCACGGCTGCTCGAGCGGTTTTAGGATGACGATCGTGACGCCCCAGCCCCCTTCGTCCTCCATCGCCTGCTTGAACGAGGCGACCTCGCTCAGCTTCGAGAGAATCGAGTGGACCGTCTCCCGCAGCGCGCCCGTTCCCTTTCCGTGAATGATGCGCACGCGGAGGATGCCCTTCTCGCGACAGAGCGAGAGATAGTCGGGGACGAGCTCCTTGACGTCGGACGGCTGAAACGCGTGCAGATCGAGGATGCCGTCTATCGGGAGCTCGACCGGGTCGTGACCGTTCGTATCCATATCTTCAATTATTAATCTGGACTTTGCCCCCCGCCAATGGTAATTTCCGTTCGCACGAGAGTGCTGAGGAGGGAGGCGCCGGCCCCATGCGCGGGCGTCTCGTTTTCTTTGGACCTTTTTGGAAGGATCGGTGCGATGAGGTCACTAGTGCTTACGGTTATCCTCGCGGTCGCGGTTGTCGTTTCGGTGCCCGGCTGCTCGAAGAAGGGACAGACGGGCTCAGGAAAAGCGGACAGCGCGAGCGCCGCGCTGAAGGCCGAGGCCGGCACGGTCGTCGTGAAGGTCAATGGGAAGTCCGTCACGAGGCTGGACGTCCAGCGCCAGGAAGACATGCTCATGCAGCAGCTTCAGCAATACGCCGACTCCGCGCAGATGGCGCAAATGAAGCCGAACGTTCGCAAGCAGGCGGTCGACAACGCGATCAACCGGGTTCTGCTCGAGGAGGCGGTCAAGCGACTCGACGTCAAGGCGGACAAGAAGGTTGTCGACGAACGAGCGGACTCCTACCGCAAGAACTTCGTCTCCGACGATGCGTTCAAGGCCGATCTCGCCAAGCGCGGCTTGACGGCGGACCAGCTGCGGCACGAAATCGAGCTCGGCAGCCAGGCGGAGGATCTCTTCAACAAGCGCACCGCGAGCCTCAAGCCGGTGACCGAGCAGGAGGCCAAGAATTTCTATGACAACAACGAGGACCGCTTCGTGCAGCCCGAGCGCGTGCGGGCGAGCCATATCCTCATCGCGGTGAACAAGGACGACGGGGATCAAGTTCGCGCCCAGAAAAAAGCGGAGGCGCAGCGCATCCTCGGGGAGATCAAGAAGGGCGCCGATTTCGCCGAAGAGGCGCGCAAGTACTCGGGCGACCCCAACAAGGCCCAGGGTGGGGACCTCGGCTACTTCGAGCGCGGGCGCATGGTTCCCGAGTTCGAGAAGGCCGCGTTCGCCCTCAAGACCGGACAGATGAGCGGCATCGTTGAAACGCCGTTCGGCTACCACATCATCAAGGTCGTCGACCATGCGATGGCGAGCACGGTTCCCTTCGACCAGGCAAAGCAGAATATCGAGCAGTATCTCGAAAACCAGAAGAAGCAGCAGGTGCTCACGTCCTATTTCGACAGCCTGCGCTCAATATCGAAGATTCAGTTCGTAGATTCGAGCTTCTTGCGCTGACGACTCGGTGGCGAATTACGAAAGCGAGAGCGCCCTCCGCGGGGAGGGCGCTCTTTTCATATTCGCTTCGTCCGAGCGAGCGCTTCAGAGACGGATCTTGCCGGGGGGACGCCGCTCGGGGACGTAGGCGCGGGGTATGGTCTCCTCGTTCCACGCTTGCGACACGTAGAGGTTGCAGTAGCAGCTCCCGTACTCCCTCATGTCGGGCTCGCGGTACACGCAGGGGCAGGTGATATCCCGGTCCCATTCCCGGTCCCCCGACGCGAGCCTGCAGGGGCACGCCATGTAGCCGTATCGTTTCTTGTTCACGAGGAGCGCGGCGAGAAGCTCGAAGGTCCGCTCGCGATCCTTGTTGAAATAGTAGCCCTTCGCCTCCTGGAACTTCTTGAGGCGCTCGTGGAGTTCGTCAACTTCGCTCATTTCAGACCCAGTGCCTCCCTGATCTTGTCTTCCCGGTCTCCGACGATGACCGCATCCCCGATGATGATCGTGGGAAACGAGCATGCGGGGTTGAATTTCTTCACCTCGTCGATCACGGCGGCGCGCGCTCTCCCCGAGAGGAGGTCGACGTCGACGTACTCGTACTGCACGCCGAGATCGCTCATGAGCTTCTTCGCCGCACGGCAATGGCTGCACGTGCTCAACGTGTACATCTTCACCTTTTTCTCCGGCACATCCTTCTCCTTTCGGTGTTCCGCGAGGCCGGCGGAAACTCGGCATGCCCCGCACTGCCCGCCCGATTCTTGCACAATTGCGGGAGCGCGTCATCTACAATATTTCCGCTGATTCCGGGTGGGAGGTTTCAACCGAGATGGATCGAGGGCACACCAACAGTGATAACAGACACGAGTTAGTGCCGCAGAATGTCGTTGCGAAGATAAAGCGCCTCATTATAGTCGCTTCTCGATTCTGCGCCATAGACCTTCATGAGGGTATAATTGCCGAATCGGGGATCGGCGAGTATGCTCTCAAAATCACGCGTTCTACTTCGCTCTGCGCGTTTCTCGCTCGTTAGAACCAGCGCCGCGGCGTTCCGTGAGAAGAAATAGTCGATAACCTCTTTCTCGGAATGGTCGTCTCTTGCAAGGTACTCATCGTTGAGCCTCCCAAAATCCACTGTCTTGAGTCTTGAACAGTAGGGGATCGCTCCAGCGTCCGCATCCACGACGAGCCATTCATTGGGGGATAATGTATTCCGCAAGTACTCTCCGATGGGTATGTGTGCCTCCTCCATGAGCTCCTTGTATGTCGACGTGTATTGTCTTTCCTCCGCCATTCCACCCATGTTCATTCTCACCTGGGGAATAACCAAAAGCATCAAGGCGAGTATCAGTTTGAGCCGCATCCCATTCGTCTTGAGGACTCCTCCTAGCCCCAAGATCGCGAGAGGATAGAAAGGTGCAAGAAACCTATACGAAAAGTTCATTTCGAGCTTGAAGGAGAGATAAGTGAATAACACGATGGCGCAGAAAGCAACCATGGATGCTATGAGATACTTGTGTCTCCGAACGCTCGCCCAAACGATCAGCACGAAAGCAACGAGCGCGGGCCTGAGTAGATATCCTCTGAAGAAGTTCGAAACGTTCAGTACATTCTCCGTAAGTGCCCAGGATTGACGTCCATCAACCGGCACTGCCGCGGGATCCCGTATCCACGTCTTCATGCAGAATATGAGAAATCTTATTGAGGATACACCGGTTGCGACTCTTTTGGCGTAGTACGCGTTTGGAAAAAACTGGCCGTAGTAAGCCCACCGCCATAAGAAATACACGAGAAGCGGTGCGACGAATACGAAAAGGGACTTGTAGGAGAACGGGCGGAACGTGAGAAAGAGAATAGCGGCGAGCAGCGCTCCCTCTGGCCTCGTAAGGCTGACTAGAAGAATCGAAGACACGAAGAGCATGCGGTGCCGAGACGTGAAAGCATAGATGCAGAAGAGCATTGCCGCGGCGAAAAGAGTTGTCTCGAGCCCGCTCCACTCATGAGTGTACATAAAGGGAGCCGTGAAATACAGAGCGAGCGCAGTCGCGCTCCCGATATTGAACCCCCGCAGAATGAGAAGGATGAGAAGGCCCCCGAGGAAGAAACAGGCGATTCCGATTATATGCGCTGCCACAATGGGCGATATTCCGAGCTTTATTGCGATTGACAGCCCCGTGTATCCTTCGACCGGCTTTTCCCCAAGGTTCCAGTTCAGCTCTCCGTGGTTGGCCAAGTTGTCGGCATATCTGAAGAGGATAAATGAATCATCCACGACCCATCGCGGCGAAGTCGCGGTCGAATAGATGGCATATGCCACTGCCAATCCGATAATAGCGATGCAAACGGAGGGAACCAGCATCACTTTCATCTTCATTCCAAGAACTCCCTTACGCTGGGCCGCTCCGCGGCGAAGGCTTATGACTATCCGGAGAATGGCTGCTTGCCGACAATACGCGCTTAAGGGGTTAGTGTCAACCAAGGGGGCACCGCGGGGCGGATAGAAGAGACCAGCTCCCCGGCTCGTGCGCGGGAGACGCTGGCTCGCGGGCCGTCTTTCATCTATAATAATAGGGATGGCGCATCGGTCGAAAGGGAAGACGTTGAAGCGTATCGCAGCGATATTAGCCGTAATGCTCGCGGCCGTCGCCGCGGCGCCGGGGGCCGCGGCCCGAACGTGGCACGTGAAACCGGACGGCTCGGGGGATCTCGCGACGCTCCAGGAAGCGATCGATTCGGCGCGCGCGGGGGACCTCGTTCTCGTCGCTGCCGGGCAGTATACGTGGACGGGGCAGGGGAGCGGCGACGACTACGCGATGCTCCGGTTTCTCAGAGGCAAGACGGATTTCACGTTCAGGAGCGAGTCGGGGCCGGACGTCACGATCCTCGACGCCGAACGCAAGGGAAGAATCTTCTATATCCAGGGCGGGGACAACGACCGGGTGACGATCGAGGGTTTCACGATCACCCGGGGGAACGCGCCGCTCTTCGCGGACTACTGCGGCGGCGCCTTTCTCGCGCACCTCTCGTCGCCCATCGTGCGGAACTGCGTCTTCAGGGACAATACAGCCGATCGCGGCGCCGCGGTCTACTACGCGGGGGTGAGCGGCCCCCGCTTCGAGAACTGCGTCTTCGCCTCGAACCGCGCCGCGAGCTACGGAGGGGCGGTGTTCCTCGTGAACTCGAGCCTGACTCCCGTCTTTGCGGGCTGCACGATGCAGGACAACACGGCGGGAATGGAGGGAGGCGCCATCTTCTCGTACCATTTTCCGATGAGCCTCGTGAACTGCGCGATCCACAACAACACGGCGGGGCAGGAGGGGGGCGGGATATACAGCGAGATGGGCTACCCGTCCACGATGACCGGCTGCACGATCGCCGAGAACGTCGCGAGCGACGGGAGCGCCGTGTACCTCTTGATGTGCGAGCCCATGACGGTCACGAGCACGATCGTCGTCTGGAATCACGAGGGGCCTCCGCTCGGCGCGGCCCAGAGCACGCTCCGGATCGGCTGCAGCGACGTCTTCGGCAATGCCGTGACGAACGAGCTTCCCCCGGGAGCCGTGAACCTCGGGAACATGCTGTTCGGCGATCCCTTGTTCTGCGGGGCGCCCGGTACCGCCAACTACTACCTGCGGAGCGATTCGCCGTGTCTCCAGGCGAATCAGGGGGATGACATGTTCTGCGGCCAGATCGGCGCCTTCCCCTCTCTCTGCGGCCAGGTGGGCGCGCGGCGCGACACCTGGGGAGCCGTGAAGAAGGTCTTTTCGCGCTGATTGCACGGGGGTCTCTCCACGGCCGCGCCAGGCCCGGTACATTTTCCTCTGTGAATCGCCCCCGTTCGGCTTATAATCACGCGCCATGAACAGATGCTCCGGTATCTTGCTCCACGTCACGTCGCTCCCCTCGCGGCACGCGATCGGTGATCTCGGCGCCGGCGCCTACGCCTTCGCCGATTTTCTCGCGCGCTCGCGGCAGAGCGTATGGCAGGTGCTCCCGCTCAATCCGACGGACGGCGCCCACGGCAACTCTCCCTACAGCAGCGTGTCGGCCTTCGCCGGGAACGTGCTCTTCATAAGCCCGGAGATTCTCGTCGACGAGGGGCTGCTGCGCCCCGAGGACGTGCCGCCGCCGGCGCAGCCGCCGGGCGCGCGCGCGGATTACCAGGGGGCCGCGGTCGAGAAGTGGCGTCTGCTCGGCCTCGCCTATGACCGGTTCCGCGCGACGCGATGGAAGGGCGGCGAATACGAGCAGTTCTCGTCCTTCAACGCGCGCTGGCTCGAGGATTACGCCCTCTTCGTCGTGCTGAAGTGGCACTTCGGCGGCGAGCCATGGAACGCGTGGCCGCGGGAGTTCCGGGACCGGGACGAGATGAGCCTCGGCGACGCGAGGAGCATGTTTGCCCTCGATATCGACCGCGCGAAGTTCTTCCAGTTCCTCTTTTTCAGACAATGGATGTCCTTCAAGGCGCACTGCGCCAGTCTGGGAATCCGTCTCATGGGCGACATCCCGATATACGTGAACTACGACTCGGCCGACGTGTGGACGAACAACCGCATCTTCAAGCTCGGACCCGACCGCAAGCCCCTCTTCGTCGCCGGGGTTCCGCCCGACTACTTCAGCCGGACGGGGCAGCTCTGGGGCAATCCCGTTTACGATTGGGGCGCCCTCAGAGCCGACGGCTACCGCTGGTGGATCGACCGGTTCGCCCATAACCTCGGGCTCTTCGACTACGTCCGCGTGGATCATTTCCGCGGATTCGTCGGGTACTGGGAAGTGCCCGCCGGCGAGAAAACCGCCGTCAAGGGCTCCTGGGTCAAGGCGCCCGCGGACGATTTCTTCGGCACGCTGCTCGGGAGGTTTCCCGGCTTCCCGCTCATCGCCGAGGACCTTGGCGTCATCACCCCCGACGTGAAGGAGATCATGGCGCGGCACGGGATTCCCGGTATGCGGGTGCTCCTTTTCGCCTTCGCCGACGACGATCCGAAGCATCCGTACCTCCCGCGCAACTACGTCGAGAACTGCGTCGCCTACACGGGGACCCACGACAACAACACGGCGCGAGGCTGGTTCGCGAACGAGGCGCTGCCCAAGGAGAAGGCGCTGCTCGCGCGGTACCTCGGCCGTCCGGTCCGGGAAGAGACCGTCCATCTCGAGCTCGTTCGGCTCGTCATGACGTCCGTGGCGGATGTCGCCGTCATTCCGATGCAGGATATCCTCGGCCTCGGCGAGGAGGCGCGGATGAACCGGCCCGCGGTGCCGCACGGCAACTGGGAGTGGCGTCTCCTGAGCTCGCAGATCACGCCGGCCTTGGCCGATTCGCTCGCGGCGGCGACCGACAGCTGCGGCAGGGCGCCGCACACGCCATGAGCGCCGATCTCGTCGTCCTCGTCGTTTTCGTCTTCGTGTACGCCGGCATGGTCCTCGGACGGATTCCGGGGCTCGCTCTCGACCGGACCGGCGTGGCGCTTCTCGGGGCGATCGTGCTCGTCACCTTTGGACGCGTCACGGTGGCCGAGTTGTCGACGGTCGTCAACGTCCCGACGATCGCGCTCCTTTTCGGCCTCATGGTCGTCTCGGCGCAGTTCCGCATGAGCGGCTTCTACTCGCGGCTCGTCCGGCGCATCGCCGTGGTCGAGGCGTCGCCGGCGACGCTCCTCGCGCTTCTGATCGCGATCGTCGGCGCGCTTTCGGCGCTTCTCGCGAACGACATCGTCTGTCTCGCCGTCGCCCCCGTTCTCATCGAGGGCTGCGCGCACCGGGGGCTCGATCCGAAGCCGTACCTCCTCGCCCTCGCCTGCGCCGCCAACGTCGGCTCAGCGGCGACGCTCATCGGCAATCCCCAGAACATGCTCATCGGACAGGTTCTGCGGCTCTCGTTCGGCCGTTACTTCCTCGATGCGGGGGTGCCGGCGCTTCTCGGGCTTGTCGTCGTCTGGGTGGTTGTCTGCCTCCACCAGCGGGGGCGCTGGCGGACGGAGACGCGGGTCCCGCCCGTCGAGGCGACCCCCTTCGACACCTGGCAGACCGTGAAGGGGGGCGCGGTCCTCGTGTTTCTCGTCGTCGCTTTCCTCGCCGCCCCGTGGCCGCGCGAGGTCCTCGCGCTCGGCGCCGCGGGCTACCTTCTCTGCTCGCGCCGGATGGAATCGCGCGAGATCCTCGGGCTCGTCGACTGGCAGCTGCTCCTTCTCTTCATGTCGCTCTTCGTCGTCAACCACGCCTTCAACGCCTCCGGGAGCGCCGGCGCGGTCCAGGCGCGGCTCGTCGCCCGCGGGATCGATCTGAGTCGTCCCGCGTGGCTCTTCGGCGCGAGCGTCGTCCTCTCGAACCTCGTTTCGAACGTGCCCGCGGTCATGCTGCTCCTCCCCTCGGCCTCTCATCCGCTCGCGGGCCCCGTCCTCGCGCTCTCTTCGACGCTGGCCGGGAACCTCTTCATCGTCGGGTCCATCGCGAACATCATCGTCGTCGACCAGGCGGACCGCCTCGGCGTCACGATATCGTGGCGAGAGCACGCGAAGGTCGGCGTGCCGGTCACCGTCCTGACGCTGGCCATCGCGGCCGGCTGGCTCGCCCTGAGGTCATTTTGAGGGGGCTCGCCGGACTGGTCCGCATTTTGCATGGGCGCCGGAGGGGCAGTGCGCCGGGGGTGCGGGGCAGGGGGCGCGCCGGGCGACCCCGGAAAATATTTTTCGAAAAAGAAAGATTGTCGCTTGTAATATTTGACGCAGTGTATATATTGCAACACGATACACAGACCGAACGCAGAGGAGGAGTCATGATCAGGATCAATATTCCACGCGTCGCATTCGGATGCCTGGTGAAGCCGCTAGCGGCTGCGTTTGAAGCGCAGTTCGCAGGTACGGGCGGCAACAACCGCGGTGAATTCGATTTGAGATTTGAAAACATGAGCAGCAAACGGCCACGGAGCCGTAGCTTGATGGAGGGACCGGTCGATGGAAACGCAATCTTCAACGCATCGCGCTACCGATGTAGCTAGTCTAGAAAAAAGCGAAGATCATCCTCCGCATTTATCTAGCTGCCTCGGTCCATTGTTCGACGGACAAAATATTCCCCAGACAAGAATCATTCATCATTCGCGGATTTCCGGCTTGCGGCCGTTTACGGGCAAACGTCCAGGCCAGAGCTCGCGCGTGCGCCTGTTCCGCCGGGCATTTTTCCCCGATGTGAGCGACAGCGACTGGAACGACTGGCACTGGCAGATCCGGAACCGGATCCAGGAGCTCCCGCAGTTCGAGCGCATGCTCTCGCTCTCGAACGACGAGCGGACCGCCATCGAGAAGGGCGGCTCGCTGCTGCCCGTCGGCGTGACGCCGTACTATATGAGCATTCTCTCGTACGACAACCCGGCGCAGGCGCTGCGGCGGTCGGTCATCCCGAGCACGCACGAGTTCGACTGCTGTCCCGGCGAGGCCGCCGACCCGCTCGCGGAGGAGGCGATGAGCCCCGTGCCGGGTCTCGTTCACCGGTACCCGGACCGTGTGCTGCTCCTCGTCTCCGATTTCTGTTCGACCTACTGCCGTTACTGCACGCGCTCGCGCGTCGTGGGGCAGGGCGTGCTGCACCCGGCCGTCGCGAGGCTCGAGAAGGCGTTCGAATACATCCGCGTCAATCCCCAGATCAGGGACGTTCTCGTTTCCGGCGGCGAGCCGCTCTGCCTGAGCGACGACCGGCTCGACTGGATACTCACCGAGCTCAGGCGCATCCCGCACGTCGAGATCATCCGCATCGGGACGAAGGCGCCCGTCGTGCTCCCGCAGCGCATCACGCCGCAGCTCGCGCGCATGCTCCGCAGGCATCATCCCGTCTGGATGAGCATTCATTTCACGCACCCCGACGAGTGCACGCCGGAGACGAGCCGCGCCTGCGCGCAGCTCGCGGACGCCGGCATCCCGCTCGGCTCCCAGACGGTGCTCCTCAAGGGCATCAACGACAGCGTCGAGGTCATGAAGAGGCTCGTCCAGCGGCTCATGGTGATGCGGGTGCGGCCCTACTACATTTATCAATGCGATCCGATCTACGGGTCGTCCCACTTCCGGACGTCCGTCGATACGGGACTCGAGATCATCAAGGGGCTGCGAGGCTTCACGAGCGGGTACGCGGTGCCGACGTTCGTCATCGACGCCCCCGGCGGCGGCGGCAAGACCCCCATCATGCCCGACTACCTCGTCGGGCGGGAAGGGGATTACGTCGTGCTGCGAAACTACGAGGGGCATGTCTTTCGCTACTACGATCCCCAGCCGAGCGAGGAGCTCGTGCATGTCTAGAAAGGCGGGGACCGCGTCGACGGCATGAGAATA
>JBEKAW010000073.1:0-10168 GCA_050015715.1 Candidatus Krumholzibacteriaceae bacterium | reverse complement strand
TTTCGAATCATATCGATGAGCCCGGCCATGGCGCGCGCCGTGTACACGGGATCGAGGAGAATTCCCTCCCGCGCGCCGACGAGCCGGATCGCCTCGCGCTCCGCTGGACCGACGACCCCGTAGCCCTCGCCGAAATATCCGTATCTCATCCGGAACGAGGCCGCATCGTAGCGCCGATCGACGCCCAGCCGCCGGGCCGTTTGATTCGCGAGCGACGCGAGCTCGGACTCATACGAAGGCTCCCCCGGGGATCCTCTGTCTATTCCGACGCCTATGATGCTCGCGTCGAGATCGAAGACGTCGGCGCCCACCGCCATTCCCGCATGCGTGCCGCCCGAGGCCGAGGGGAGGATGAGATAGTCGATCCGCTCCCCCAGCGCCGACAGCTGCGCCTTGAGCTCGCGGACCGCCGCGACGAAGCCCAGGGCGCCCGTTGGATTCGATCCGCCGAAGGGGATCACGTACGGCCGGCGGCCCTTCGAGCTGAGCGCTCCGGCGATCTCCGGGATGAGCTCTCCCTTCTCGTGCTCGCCGCACCAGTGAACGGTCGCGCCGAATATATGATCGAGGAGCAGATTGCCGCTCGGAACGGCGGGCGCGGCGCCGCCGAGAGCGAGATGACATTCGAGCCCGGCGGCGGCTGCCGCGGCGGCCGTCTGCCTGCAGTGATTCGACTGCATGGCCCCGCCCGTTATGACGGTGTCGCAGCCCTGGCTCGCGGCCTCGCCGAGGAGGAACTCGAGCTTCCTCGTCTTGTTCCCGCCGAGCGCCACGCCCGTCAAATCGTCGCGTTTCATGAAGATTCGTGGGCCCCCGAGCTCCGCCGCGAGCCGTTTCAACTCGACCAGAGGAGTCGGCAGATTGTTGATTCGCAGTCTCGGAATCGTGTCAATGTCGCATTTCATAGCGGAGCCCTCGCCTGTCTCGGAAGTCCCCTGTGGAAAGACGCCGCGCGCCGCTCTTCCGGGCGCGCTCAGAAGATTCCGCCGCGGGACGCGAGGCGCGCGCCCGCGAGGCCGGAGGCAACAAACGCCTTCACGAGTTCTCCGGCGACGAACGGAAGTATCGCGAGCGATGCCGCCCGGGCGAAGGGCTGAGCGCTGATGAGGGCCAGGTAGGAGGCGCCGCTCAGAAGGATGAGCGCCATCCCGCAGAGCGAGGCCGCGAGCACAGCCGGGCGGCCGCCGCCCAACGCGCGCGAAACGTACCCCGCGGCGAGCGCCGCGGCGGGGAAGGCGACCAGGTATCCGCCGGTGGGACCGAGGAGCACGTGAGGCCCTCCGCTGAATTCCGCGAACACCGGGGCTCCGGCGAACCCGATCGCGACGTAGGCGAGCATCGCACAGAAGCCGTCGCGGGGGCCGAGCGTGACCCCGGCGAGAACGACGAAAAGGGTCTGCATCGTGACGGGAACGGGAGTGAAGGGAAACCGCACGGCGAACTGGGCCGCGGCGGTCGTGAGACACACGAATGCGGCGAGTTTCGCGGCCCGCGAGAGACCCGCGTGCAGTCCGGACCGCTGCCTCTCCGCTATACCCGTGAACGTGATCACTCTCGAATGCACGGTTGCTCCTTTCAGCATGGGTAGGTCGAAGCGTACCGGGAGGCACCGGCTTTTTCAAGCAAAAGAATCATCCGTTCGGGAGCTCCCCGTCCGGCTTCGCGGCCCCCTCCTCCCCCACGGCGACGTTCCCGAGATAGTAGTGCGCCGTGAGCTCGAGGTGATCGCGTATCTTCCGCTCGGCCTCGCGCCCCGCCCCCGAGATCGAATACTCCGAGCGGACCGCCGCGAGGACCGAGATGAATTCGAAGAGAAAGATCCTGAGCGTCATGAGGTAGCGGTAGTTGAACTCGAGCTTCTCGACGTACGCGGACCCCCCCGCGGTACGGTCCCCGCGGAGCTCCTCGAACCCGGCGGCCGTTCCCTCGACGAACGCCTCCCGGTGTATCCTCGCGGTCCTTTCGTGCGACGTCTTTTCCATCGCTTCGAGCCTCGCGGCGATGGACTCCGCGTCCGGCTCGTCCGGGGGCGCGGGCCTGAGAAGCCTCTCAACGAGCCGCTCTCCCTCCGCGACGAGATCCACGAGAAACACGATGTTCTTTTCGAGCGAAACCGGATAACCGCCCCCGTCCGCGCGCTCGCGTTTGCCTTTGAGGAGGAGACTGAAATTGCGCCTGAAATCCTTCGGCGACGGGTAGCTCTCCGAGACGTGCGAGGAAAAGGTCGCGATGATCTCGTCGATGGTGACCGTTTTTCGTTCCACGCGCCCCGCCTCCGGTTCCCTCACTGCACCTTCACCGAGACTTCGACCGCACCGCCGGTCCCCGGATTGATGGAGCCGATCGATCCGACGGCAAAGACGCCGTTCCTCCCCACGGCGATGAATCCATGCGGGGCGCTCTTGAGCGCGCGCGCCTGGAACGGAAGATATCCCGCCTCGGTGACGTCGAGGGAGCTGAGCGGACCGTGGACGACCCTCACGAGCGTGCCTTCCTCGAACTGCATGAGGAGGCTCGATCCGTCGGAGCACGCCGCGCTCACCTTCCCCGGAAGCGCGCGGCGGAACTTCACGGCTCGCCCGCCCGCGTCGAAGATGGAGATCGTATCCCCCCGGGTGGCTTTGCCTCTCTCGAGCAGGACGATGTCGCCTTCGAGCAGCCCGACGACCTCGTTCGCGCCGTGCCGCAGCGCGTGCCGTTCGAGGAGCTCAAAGGGCGTCTCTCCGGAAGGGCCGAAGACGTTCAGCGTGCCGTTCTTGAGAAACGCGAACAGGCGTCCGCCGATGAGGCCCGTTTCCTCGACGTCCGTCCCGAGCTTGACGCCGCGGCCCCACGTATGCGAGAGCCCGTCAAACGGATGGCAGACGCCGTCATCGGTGACGACGAACGCGCCCCCCGTATGCAGAAATACGCGGCGGACGCTCCGTGAAAAGGACTGCTCCCTGAAAAGGCCCGGCGCCTCGCCGCACTGCACGAGGTACACCTTCGATTTCGATTTGAAATTGACCGCGCACGCGGCGAGCGACCCGATGCATGAGGCGTCCGCGATCTCGGCCGACTTCACGCCGACCGGCGCGACGAAGGTCCACAGGCTGTCGGACGCCGGATTGATCGAACGAACGTGCGCGAAATAGAGGCCTTGCCCGCCCGGGCGCCTGTTCTCCCCGAGCGCGAAGATGAATCCGTAGGGAGCGTCGCACGATCGCACCTGGTGCGGCGGCTCGCCCGGCGCGCCGCCCCCGACCACGCCGGAGACACCCCCGTCCGAGCACGATGGATCGCCCGTGAGCGGCAGCTCGTCCCGCGAGAACCGGAAATCGGTGCCCTTCAGGGAATAGCGCGTCTCGATGGGCGCGCACGCGCGCACGAGGAGATCGCAGGATTCGTTACGGGCCCTCTTCGGGAGCGCGAAGTAGAGGTACGCGCTCACCTCCTGCTTCGGCTCGATCCGCACCGGCGCGAACATGCCGTCCTCGAGCGCGGGATAGAGCGAACGGTTGAAGAGCGGCCGGTAGAATCTGCCGATCTCGATGTCGTTGTAAATGAAATACACCGCGACGGGGGCAACGAAGGTGGAGAGCATATAGCCGACGACGCCGTGTCTCTTGTACCGCCCCGCCTTGTTCGCCCCGAGGATGCGCGCGACGACCTCCTTCGGATGGAGCGGAAGATACGTGGCGCCGTTCATGGAAAGCGCGAAGCCCTCGAAGCCCGGCCCCGTCTTGAGGCCGTTCGCGCTGTGAATGACGAGCGGCGCCGTGCCGTCGTTGCGAATCGCCACGCGCACGGCCGCCACGCCGCTGTCGGGCATGAGCTTCAGGAAAAAGCCGGGAGCGTCGTCCCCCGCCGTCGCGAATCGCGCCGCGACGGTGAGAGGGGCGTTCGAGCGCTCCCCCGCGAGATTGAGAGGCGAGAGAGAGCCGCCGTGCTTGAAGAGGCAGGAAGACAGCGGGAGCGCCGCGAGAACGCAGAGCGCAAAGACCGCGAGCGGCCGCGCGAGACGCGCATTCGTCATGTTCATTCGAGCACCTTTCTCAAGCCTTCGAGGAGCACCGTTCTTCCGAGGGGCGTCACGCGGGTGTAGCGTTCGGCGGTCCGCATGAAGCACGGATTCTCGCAGAAGCCTCCCGAGAGGTAGAAATGCGCCGGCCTCCCCACGAAATCGATCACGTTGCGCACGAGACCGTGGAGGAACATCGCCACGCTCTCCTCGGGGGAGGCGCCGAGCGCGATCTGCTCGAGCACGCGCTCCATACCGAACACGCCGCACGTGACGTTCACCCACCGGTCGGAAGGGGGAAGAGTCGAGAAATCGATATCGTAGTAGTTCCCGAGGAGCTCGAGCGTCGCCCCCGTCGTCGAGCCGCAGGCGAGATTCCAGTCGAGCTTTTCGACCTTTCTCCCTTTGAGCCGCACAAACTTTATATCCCGCCCCCCGACGTCGACAAGGGAAAAATCCTTTTCGTCGACGAGCGAGAGGCCCCCCTCCGCGAGCGCGATGAGCTCGTTCCGGTAGATCCTGCACCGGCCGCGCCCGCAGTGGCCCGTCGCGACCTCGAAGTGAGCGTCCGCGCGCCGCACGAGCTCCTTCGTCGTGATGATCTCGAGGGCGCCCGAGGCGGGATCGAGAATCTTCGTCCACGTGCTCCCGCAGTCGGCTATCTTCACGCGCCCCCCTTTACGGTTCACGACAGCTTCACGAAGGCCTCGACCTTGGCGAGGATCGAATCGTTGATCTCCCGGTGGCAATCGATCGCGAGCCCCCGGTGCTTCTCCGCGAGGTAATGCGCGAGGTCCTGTTTCGCGCAGAAGCTCTGCGTGAAGAAGACGGTGGGCACCCCCTCGTCGACGCGACACTCGAGATCGACGTCCGACGGGCGCCCCGCCTCGACGCAGCGCACCCAGCCGTAGACGTGGGTCGTCTCCGGAAAGAGATCGAGGATGCGGAAATCGTGCGGCGGCACTCCCCAGAAGCCGTGCGTCGGCCCGCAGGCGGCCGGCGGCTCCGCCGGAGCCGCCGGGTCGACGACCGTCGCCCTGATACGGTCGATCTTCTCCCAGAGCGGCAGCCGCGAACGGGAGATGACGAGGGGCCGGGTCTCGAGCTCGTCGTCGGGGAAGCGCGACTAGATCACGGTGAATCCGAGCCGCCCGAGGAGAAACGCCGCGTGCCGGCCCCGGTCGCACTTGTCCTCCCCGACCGCAGCCACCACGCACGCGAGCCGCGGGCGGAGATCCGCCGCGTTGTCCACGATGTTCGCGATGATCCGGCAGGTCGTCGGCGGGAGAATTCCCGAATCGGGCGCCCCGCGGTCCACGTCGAGGTCCACGAGCGCGAGCCCGCGACCGAAGCGCTCCCGCGCCTCGCGGAGCACCTTCCGCCGCGGAAAGCCGTAGTAGCCAATGACCGTATCGATTGAACGGTTGTCCATATTGATTCGTCGCCTGACGGGAATGCTCCGGCCGGGGGCCTCACGGATCACGAAAAATCACAGGGGAACTGCGCGCGGGCGCACGGACTCATCCCTCATCAACGCCGTTTTCGACACGGGAGATCGCCTCGACCACCTCGTCCGGCGCCTTTGCGTCGACGAGTTTCTTTATGAATCTATCGAGCTTGATCATCTTCACGATCTTGGCGATGGCCTGCACGTGGGGGCCGGATTCGGACGTCGGGGCGACCATGAGGAAGAAGAGATGCGCGTTCTTCCCGTCCCGCGACTCGAAGTCGACGCCGTCGCGGGAGACGCCGAGAACCACGCTGAGCTTCTTGACCGCGTCGGATTTCGCGTGAGGAATGGCGACGCCCTTTTCGAGGCCCGTCGACCCCTGGCGTTCCCGGCTCATCACCGCGTCGTAGATGACGTCGGCGTCGGTCACCGTATGCGTATCCGCGAGGAGCGACACGAGCTCCTCGATGACCTCTTCCTTTGTGTCGCCGGCGAGCCCGAGCTTCACGCGCGCGGGTGTCAGATATTCGGCGAGCTTCATCGTTCATTCCTCCTCGGGCCGCGGATCGGACGCCCGGAACCCTGTGCGAAACATAATCAACGTCGATCGTTCATGCAACGCTCTCGTTGCCGGAAGCGGCTCCCGCCGGAGCCCTATGCCTCGTAGTACATCTTCTCGACTTTTTCCTTGTTGCGCGCGACGAGTACCGGGCAGCTGACCTCCCGGAGGATGCGCTCCCCTTCTTCATAGAAGGCGTCCCGGAGACTGAGAACCTCGCCGAGCTCCCCCTGGACGAGGAGATCGTAGTTGCCGCGCTTGACCTCCTCGGCGACAATACTGTGGACGACCCCCTTCATGAGCTTGGTCTCGACCGCGAGACGCTTCGGCTCGGCGAGCTTCACCACGTAGTTGAGGTAGTGCTGCCCGTCCTCCTCGAGCGCGAGCTCGAAATCCGCCTTCTCCGAGGGGACGAGGATCTTCGCGCCGAGGAGCTCGGTGAGCAGGCTGTCGTTCACCACGTAGACCGCCGTGAGCAGGCAGTCGTACTTCTTCGCAAGGGCGATGGCGAGTTTGGCCGCGATGATCGAGGATTCGCTCCCGTGCATGTACAGGAGAATCTTGCCGGTGTGGTTCGCCTCTCTGGTCATTGCGCCCCCTCTTTCCGTTTCTGGAGATGCTCCTTGATGAGCTTGTTGACGAAGAACGCCTCCCGGTCCATTTCGTCGAGCGCCATGATGATATAGTTCAACGTTTCCTCGTAATCGGGGATGAAGATCTTCTCGAGAGCGTTCACGCGGCGGATCGTCTTCGACACCTCGCGCGCGAGACGCATGAGGGAGATGCGCGCCTCGGCGAGATTGCCGATGAGCCTGAGAACCTCGCGGAATCGCAGGTTCGCCTCATCCGCCCAGATGCTGCTCTCCGTCGCGGCGACGTACGGGGATTTGTCGTCGAATTTGACCCTGACCTTCGGGATCGAGACGCCCATGACCCGCCGCTCCGTGTACTTGATGTCGGCGTGGATGTGCGTGCCGAGCGCGAGCTGCGTCAGGTCGCGCCGTCCCATGCGCAGCGTCGCCTGGTCGAGCGCGGCGAAGGCGAGGACGAGCTTCTTCTCGACTTCCTCCTGCGCCTCGACGGCGCGGTTAATGAGCCCCATGAGCTCGACGATGAGGATCTTCCGCTTCTGATCGAGGAGCTCCCACCCCTCGTGCGCGAAGCCGAGATCGCGCTTGACCCGCATGAGGTTCGTCTTCGTCGGGGCCATTTCGAATCGCGCCATGGCGGCTCGGCCTCACTTTCCGTAATACATGTCGATCTCTTCCTGGGAGATGCGGTGCAGCTCCTCCCGGGGAAGGCTCGACAAGACCTTCCAGCCGATCGTGAGCGTCTGCTCGATGGTCCGGTCCTCGTATTCTCCCTGGCTCATGAACTCCCGCTCGAACCTGTTCCCGTAATCGAGGTAGGTCTTGTCGAGCGGCGTGAGCTCCTCCTCCCCGATGACCGCGGCGAGCGCGCGGACGTCCTTCACGCGCGCGTAGGCGGCGAAGAGCTGGCTCGCGACGTGGGCGTGATCGGCGCGCGTCATCCCCTCGCCGATCCCGTCCTTCATGAGACGCGACAGCGACGGGAGCCCCGCGATCGGCGGGTAGATGTTCCGGTGCTCGAGCTCGCGTTCGAGCACGAGCTGCCCCTCGGTGATGTATCCCGAGAGATCCGGCACCGGATGGGAGATATCGTCGTTAGGCATCGTGAGAATGGGCATCTGCGTGATGGAGCCCGGGAATCCCTTGAGCATCCCCGCGCGTTCGTAGACGCTCGAGAGATCCGAGTAGAGGTAGCCGGGGTAACCCTTGCGGCTCGGGATCTCCTCGCGGACCGTCGAGATCTCGCGGAGCGACTCGCAGTAGTTCGTCATGTCGGTGAGAATGACGAGCACGTGCATGTCCATCTTGAACGCGAGGAACTCGGCCGCGGTCAACGCCACGCGCGGCGTCACGATTCGCTCGACCGACGGGTCGTCGGCGAGGTTCAGAATGAAGACCACCCTCCCGAGCACGCCCGACTGCTCGAAGTTGCTGACGAAGTACCGCGCGACGTCGTGCTTGATCCCCATCGCGGCGAACACGATGGCGAACGACACGTCTTCCCCCACGATCTTCGCCTGCCGCGTGATCTGCGCGACGATCTTGTTGTGCGGGAGCCCCGTCCCCGAGAATATCGGGAGCTTCTGGCCGCGGACGAGTGCGTTCATGCCGTCGATCGAGGAAATACCGGTCTGGATGCACTTGCGGGGGTACTCGCGCGCCGTCGGGTTGATCGGCAACCCGTTGACGTCCACGACCTCTTCGACCATCGGCGGCGGGCCGCCGTCGATCGGCTTGCCGAGGCCGTTGAAGACGCGCCCGAGAATCTCGCTCCCGACGCCGAACGTGAGCGGCTCGCCGCGGAAGCGCACGCGCGTGTCGGGGATCGAGAGGCCGGAGGTTCCCTCGAAAACCTGGATGACCGCGGCGCCTTCGCTCGATTCGAGCACCGAGCCGAGGCGCACGTGGCCCTTCGCGTCGACGATCTCGGCGAGCTCGTTGAAGCCGACGTTGTGGATCCCCTTGACGATGACGAGGGGGCCGGCTACCTGGCTGATCCCTACGTATTCCCTGCCATCCGCGACCTTCTGTTCCATCATGTCTCACCGTTTCTCATTTGAACATCTCAGCGATCTGTTTCATGGACTTCTGGAGTTTGTCACGAATCTCGTCGAGCTTCTCGATTTCGTCGTTCGAGACCGAGAACTTCATTCTCATGATGTCGGAATGCACCTCGAGGTCCTTGAGCTGGTGAATGTTCGCGCCCTTCTTGATGTTCTCGAGCCCCAGCTTGTAGAAATCGAGAATCAGGCGGAGCATCTTGATCTGTTTCTCGGGCGTGCAGTACGTGTCGACCTTGTCGTAGCTGTTCTGCTGAAGGAACGCGTTCTTGAACATGTCGCACGTCTCGAGGATGATGCGCTGCGTGTCGGGGAGCACGTCGGCGCCGACGAGCTTGACGACCTGCTGGAGCTTCCCCTCCTGCTGGAGGAGATCCATGATCCGCATCCGCAGCTCCATCCATTCGCCGTTCGAGCGTTCCTCCCACCAGTCCGCGATCTCGTCGACGTACTCGCTGTAGCTGTCGAGCCACGAGATCGCCGGGTAGTGGCGGGCGTTCGCGAGCTGCCGGTCGAGCGCCCAGAGGCAGCGGACAAATCGCTTCGTGTGCTGCGTGACGGGCTCCGAGAAGTCGCCGCCCGGCGGCGAGACCGCCCCTGCGATGCTGATCGAGCCCTCCGCCCCGCAGAGCGTGCGGAACATCCCCGCGCGCTCGTAGAACTCGGCGAGCCGCGTCGGGAGGTACGCGGGGAAGCCCTCGTCGGCGGGCATCTCCTCCATGCGCCCCGAGAGCTCGCGGAGCGCCTCCGCCCACCGCGAGGTCGAATCGGCCATGATCGCGACGTGGTAGCCCTGGTCGCGGTAGTACTCGGCGATCGTGACCCCCGTGTAGATCGAGGCCTCGCGGGCCGCCACCGGCATGTTCGAGGTGTTGGCGATCATGATGGTGCGCTCCATGAGCGGCCGCTTCGTCCGCGGATCGATGAGCTTGGGGAACGACAGGAGCACGTCCGTCATCTCGTTTCCCCGCTCGCCGCATCCGATGTAGACGATGATGTCGGCGTCGCACCATTTCGCGAGCGCGTGCTGGATCATCGTCTTGCCCGTTCCGAAACCGCCGGGCACGACCACGGTCCCGCCCTTCGCCTGGGGAAAGAGCGTGTCGATGACGCGCTGCCCGGTGATGAGCGGTAGCCGTATCGGCAGACGCTCCTTCGAAGGCCGCGCCTTCCGCACCGGCCAGCGATGGTAGAGCTTCAGGCCCGTCTCCGTGCCCGAGGCGTCCGTGACGCGGAGCACGTCCTCCTCGATCGTGTACGCGCCCTCCTTCGCCGCCCACGCGACCGTTCCCTTCACGGTGGGCGGAACGAGCGCACGATGCTCAATGAGCTCGGTCTCCTTGACCGTGCCCATGATCTCGCCGCCCTCGACCTTCGCCCCGACCTTCAGAGCCGGCTTGAAATTCCACTTCTTCTCCCTGTCCAGGGGGAGAACGTGGATGCCCTTCTGGATGTACTGGCTTTTCGACGTGAGCCGGATGACGTCGAGGGGCCGCTGGACGCCGTCGT
>JBEKAW010000072.1:0-10184 GCA_050015715.1 Candidatus Krumholzibacteriaceae bacterium | reverse complement strand
GCACGTTCGTCGCGATCGAGTACTGGACGATCGAGGGAATCCTCGCGACGAGCGGCGGGGCCGAGTTCGCAGCGAGGCTCTTCAAGATCGACGGCAGGAAGCCCGAGATTCCGGACAAGGCGACGGCGGACGGAATTCTCGCGGCGATACGGAACGAATCGCTCGTCGTGAGCGAGGTGAGCGACCGGGAGAAGCTGCGGAATCCGCAGCCGCCCTTCATCACGAGCAGCCTGCAGCGTGAGGCGGCGGGGAGGCTCGGCTTCTCGGCCAAGAAGACTATGCTGATCGCCCAGCAGCTCTACGAAGGGGTCGAGCTGGGTCCCGAGGGCTCCGTCGGGCTTATCAGCTATATGCGCACGGATTCGACCCGCGTGAGCGACGAGGCGTACAGGCAGGGCACGTCGTACCTGCAGGAGACCTTCGGGCCCGATATGGCGGCGCCGGGGAGAAAGACTTTCAAGAAAGCGAAGCGTGCCCAGGACGCGCACGAGGCGATACGCCCGACCGATTGCTTCAGGACACCCGAGGCGGTCACGGCGCACCTCGGCAAGGATCAGCTCGCGCTCTACCGTCTCATCTGGCAGCGATTCCTCGCTTCACTGGCGGCCCCGGCGGTCTATCGCGTGCGGGAGGTCGATATCGCCGCGGGCACGAAGTATCTCCTGCGGGCCAACGGCCGCATGCTCGTGAAGCCCGGATTTCTCGCGATCATGCAGGATCAGAAAGAGGAGGAGGACGCGTGGCTTCCCGATCTGAGCCGCGGGGAGAGCCTCTCGATACGGAGCCTCGAGGGGGCGCAGCATTTCACGGAGCCGCCTCCCCGATACACCGAGGCCTCGCTCATCAAGGAGCTCGAGGAGAAAGGGATCGGAAGACCGAGCACGTACGCGACGATCCTCGGCGTTATCCAGGCCCGCGACTACGTCACGAAGAAGGCCGCTACGCTGTATCCGACGGAGCTCGGCGAAAAGGTCTGGAAGACCCTTGACGGGCTTTTCAGGGACATCTTCGAGATCGATTTTACCGCGCGCATGGAGACGGAGCTCGACAAGGTGGAGGAGGGGAAGGACGATTGGCGCGACGTCGTGAAGCTTTTCTATGAGCCGCTCACGGTCGATCTCAACGCCGTCAAGGAGAAGCGCGCCGAGCTCAAGAAGCAGGTGCAGGAGGAATCGGAAGAGGTTTGCGCGAACTGCGGCAAGAAGCTCGTCAAGAAATGGGGAAAGAACGGACAGTTCCTCGCCTGTCCCGGCTTTCCGGATTGCCGTTACACCCGCCCGCTCGAGGCCGATGAAGCGATCGAGCGAAAATGCCCGCAGTGCGGGGGCGAGCTCGTGTTCCGCAACGGCCGCTTCGGCCGTTTCATCGCGTGCAAGAAATACCCCGCGTGCAAGTACACGGAGGCGGTGACGCTCGGCATCGCGTGCCCCATGGAGGGATGCGGCGGACAGGTCAGCGAGAAAAAGACGCGCCGCGGCCGGACCTTCTACGGCTGCAGCAACTATCCGAAATGCACGTACGCGAGCTGGGACAAGCCGACGGGTGAGCGCTGTCCGAGCTGCTCGAAGGCCTATCTCGTCGAGAAAGACAGCAAGAAGAAGGGCCGCTATCTCAGGTGCCCCGCGTGCCGCCACGAGGTCACTCCCTGATGGGGGAGGTGGCGGTCATCGGCGGCGGGCTCGCCGGTTCCGAGCTCGCGCTGCAGCTCGCGACGCGGGGTGTCCGGGTGACGCTCGTCGAGATGCGCCCCGTCTCGCGGACTCCGGCCCATTCGACTCCCGATCTCGCGGAGCTCGTGTGCAGCAATTCCCTCAAATCCGATGATCCCGAAACAGCCTCGGGTCTTCTCAAACGGGAGCTTCGTATGCTCGGTTGTTTCCTCCTCGAGGCGGCCGAGCAGAGCCGGGTTCGGGCCGGCCACGCGCTCGCCGTCGATCGGGAGCTGTTCTCGCGGACAGTTACCTCGCGGATCGAGGGGGAGAGGCTGATCGGCCTCGAGCGCCGCGAGCAAACGGATATGGAGCTCGGACCGTGCTCGGTGATCGCGACCGGGCCCCTGACCTCGGAGCGGCTGTCGGAGGCGATCGGCGGCCACTTCTCGGCGGAACATCTGTACTTCTACGACGCGATTGCAATCTCGGTGAGCTCCGAATCGATCGATCCCGCCTACGCCTACCGGGCGTCGAGGTACGGGAAGGGAGGAGACGACTACTGGAACATTCCTCTGGACGCGGAGCAATACGGGCGTCTCGTCGAATACCTCCGCGATGCGCCGAAGGCCGAGAAGCACGGTTTCGAGGAGACACGCTGCTTCGAGAGCTGTCTCCCCGTCGAGGTGATCGCGGCGCGCGGGCACGACGCGCTTCGGTTCGGTCCGCTCAAGCCGAAAGGGCTCCCGGACCCGAGAACGGGGAGGGAGCCTCATGCCGTCCTTCAGCTCCGGCAGGAGACACTGGACGGCGCGCTCTTCGGCCTCGTCGGGTTCCAGACGAGACTCACGCGGAAGGCGCAGGATGAGCTCTTCTCCATTCTCCCCGGTTTCAAGGCGACGGAGATTCTTCGCTGGGGCTCCGTTCACCGGAACACGTTTATCGACTCTCCGCGGCTGCTCGACGTCGCCCAGATGTCCCGAAGGCGTCCGGGTGTCTTTTTCGCCGGGCAGATCGTCGGAGTCGAAGGGTACATGGAGTCCATCGCCCATGCGGTCGTCGTCGCCTGCAACGTGATTCGTTTCCTCGGGGGGGAGGCGCCCCTCGTTTTCCCGCGGGAGACGCTGCTGGGCTCTCTTCAGCGCCATTGCATCGAGGCGGGGAGCCCGTTCCAGCCGATGAATGTGAACTTCGGGATTCTGCCTGCCATCGCGGGCCGCCGCACCGAGCGCAAGCGGCTCTACGCCGAGCGCTCCCTCGAGAATCTTGAAACTTTTCTATCCCGGGAGAATATAAAGAGGTAGCGCTTGACGCCCCCGACCTCTCCCACTAAAATGGAAACGTAGCGCCGCGCGCGAGGCCGCGCGGAAGAGAAAGGGAAGGCTTGAAGTACCCAACCCGAGCGTCCGACCGCTTGAAGTGCATAGTCTGTCTCGTAATGGGCGTGCTCGCGGCCTCCTGTGCTCAACGAGAGCCCAAGCTGATACAGACGGCGGTCCTGTTCGGCAATCCCGTGAAAACGTCGCCCGCCGTGTCCCCCGACGCTCGGAGAATTTCCTACCTCGCGCCGTACAACGGCGTCCTCAACGTCTGGGTGAGGACAATCGGCGCGGGCGACGACCGTGCCGTGACTCGCGATCCGGACCGGGGAATCCAGAAGTACTTCTGGGCCTATGACAACCGGCACATCCTCTATCTCCAGGATCTCAAAGGGAACGACAATTGGCGGCTCTACGGAGTCGACGTCGATACCGGCGAGAGCAGGGACTTCACGCCCTTCGACAGCATGTGGGTCGGAATCGTCGATTACGGCAAGAGATTCCCTCATACCATCATCATCACGATGAACCGGGCGGGCGCGAAGGCGGCGAATGCCTACCGGCTCGACCTGGAGACGGGCACGATCACCATGATCGCGAAGAACCCGGGCACCGTCTACCGGTGGTTCGCCGACCCGGACTTCGTGATCCGGGCGGCCCTCGCCTCCCGACCGCAGGGCGGATACGATCTCATCGTCAGAAAGGACGAAAGCGCTCCGTGGCGGAGGCTTCTCACGTGGAACTACGAGGACATCGCCTCGAGCGGCGTGTTGAAGTTCACGCGCGACGGGAGCGGTCTCTACTGTCTCGATGCGCGCGGCTACAACGCGGGGCGGCTCGTCAAGATCGCGATTGCCGACAGCTCCGTCGATGTCATAGCGCAGGATCCGAAATCGGACATCATGTCGGTGTTCCTGCAGGTCGACAGCTACCGGATGCAGGCCGTCGCCTATGTGCGCGAGCATATCGAGTGGTCGATTCTCGACGAGTCGCTGCGCCCGGATTTCGAGGCGGCCGAACGCCTCGATCGAGGGGACATGGAATTCGAAAGCACGGACGCGTCCGATTCGACCTGGGTCCTCAGTTTCAGGAAGGACGGGAACGCGGCCTCGTATTACCTCTACGACCGAAGGACGAAACGGGGGAGCTTTCTCTTCGACGAGATACCCGATCTCAAGAACTATACCCTCGCGCCCATGGAGCCGGTAACCTTCACGGCCAGGGACGGTCTCCCGATCCACGGCTATCTGACGTATCCGACGGGACGGAAGCACAGGAATCTTCCCCTCGTCGTGCACGTTCATTCCGGTCCCTGGCAGCGGGACTACTGGGGATACGACCCCGAGGTGCAGCTTCTGGCGAACAGAGGGTACGCCTGCATGCAAGTCAACTATCGCGGTTCCCGCGGGTACGGGAAGGATTTCGTGAACGCCGGCAACCGGGAATGGGGCGGGAAGATGCAGGACGACCTCGTCGACGCGGCGAAATGGGCGATTGCACAGGGCATCGCGAACCCGAAGAAGATCGCCGTCTTCGGTGTCGCGGGCTATGGGGGCTACGCGGCACTCTCCGCGCTCGCGACGACGAGCGACCTTTTCTGCTGCGGCGTCGATATCAGCGGACCGTGCGACCTCCTCGGATGGGTGAACGCGGTGACGCCCTACTGGGGGCCGGCACGCACGACGCTGTTCAAGCGCGTGGGCAACCCGGAGACCGACGCCGATCTTCTCAGATCACGCTCGCCTCTCTTCAAGGCGGACAAGATTCGGTCCCCGCTGTTGATCGCCCAGGGGGCGCAGGACCCGTACGTGCCGAACCCCGACGTGGATCGAATGGTCGCCGCGCTGAAGGCGTCCGGCGTGCCCTACGAGTATCTCGTTTTCCCGGATGAAGGGAGCGGGATTTCGAGGCCCCAGAATCGCATGAAGTTCTGGGCAGCGGCCGAGACGTTTCTCGCGAAATGGATGGGAGGCCGCCACGAACAGAGCGGCACCCGCTGACCTCGCTATGAAGGGACCCTCCGGCTCACCCACCCGCGTCGCCCGCCGGCACGTTTCACGCTCGGCGTGCCCTGTGCCGTGCATTCGTTTCTCCCATGTTCGAGCCGATGAGGATCGAGCGATACGTGAACGCCTATGTGCCACGAGCGGCCGCAGTGCGGCCGTCGTGCGCGGAAAGGAGACCGGATGAAACCGATCGTGATTCTCGCGGCGATCGTCCTCATAACGTCCGTCGGCGCTTCGCGGGCGGATCCCTGGCAGAGATCGGCGGTGGCGAATCTCACGCTGACGCAGAACGGATACAGCGACAGCTGGATCGGAGGGGAGGCCGGATCGGTCTCGTGGACGTTCAACTCGAACTCGATCTTCGAGCGTCAGTTCACGCCGGGGCTCAACAACAAGAACACCCTTGTGCTTTTCTTCGGGCAGACGCATTCGGAGAACCGGGACACGAAAAAATGGGCAAAGCCCGTCACGTCCGCGGACCAGATCACTTTCGATACGGTCTTTCGTTTCACGCTCAACCGCATCGTCGACCCCTACGCGTCGGGGAGAATCGAGACGGAGTTCATCGACCAGAGCGATCCGGCGAACGAACGGGCCTTGAACCCCGTCCTCTTCACGGAAAGCTTCGGGGCCGCCAAGGTTCTCACGAAGGCCGGCAAGCGCGAGTGGACGGCGCGACTCGGAGCCGGTCTCCGGGAACACCTCGATCGAAACGTACTCGATCCGGCGAGCGGAGATAAACGGACGCAAACCTCTTCCGACGCCGGCATCCTCTTCGTCAGCGATTTTGCCACGCCGCTCGCGGACAGCAGCATTGCCGTAACGAGCAGACTGTCCGTTTATAAGGCCTTTTACAACTCGGAATCGGCGGCGCTCGAGGGAAAATACAACATGGATTACTGGAAGGCTCCCGATGTAGACTGGGAAGGTATCTTCACGGCCAATATCACGAAATATCTCATGGTGAATCTGTATGCGGAGCTTCTCTATGACAAGGAGGTGAGTCTCGCGGGGCGTTTCAGGCAGAGCCTGTCGCTCGGCGTTACGTACAAGCTCATGTAGCACTCGAGTAAGCGGTTCTTTCGATGGAGGTGAACGCGTGTTCAAGGAATTCAAGGAATTCATCATGCGGGGGAACGTGGTCGACATGGCCGTCGGCATCATTATCGGCGTCGCGTTCGGCGCGATCGTCCAGTCGCTCGTGAAGGACGTCATCATGCCGCCGATCGGTTTGCTTCTCGGCAAGGTCGATTTCTCGAACCTGTTCCTCGTCCTGAAACAGGGGGCGACGGCGGGACCGTACGCATCGATCGCGCAAGCCCAGGCGGCAGGCGCCGTCTCGCTCAACTACGGCGTTTTCGTGAACACGATAATCAACTTTCTCATTGTCGCTTTTGCCGTGTTCATTCTCATACGCCAGATCAACAGGCTGAAGAGGCAAGAACCGGTCCCGGCGGCGGCGCCGACGACGAAGGAATGCGCGTACTGCTTCTCGACGATTCCGGTCAAGGCGGTGCGCTGTCCGAACTGCACGTCGGACCTCAGACCGGCCGTGAAGTAGGTTCGAAACGCCATTGGTGCGCCGGCGTGACGTGTGATATGGTGAGCGCATGATCGTTCGGGCGGTGAAGGATTACCTTCTCCATCTCGGCCTCGAGAAACGCGCCTCCGAGGCGACGCTCCGGGCCTATGAGGGGGACGTCGGACAGTTCGTCGATTTTCTGAGGGAGGAGCTGGGCGGGGAGCCGGGATTCGCGGACATCGATGGGCTCGCCGTGCGTTCGTTTCTGGGCCGGCTGAGCCGGCAAGGTTATTCGAAACGGAGCATCGCCCGCAAAGTAGCGTCTCTCAGGAGCTTCTTCGCGCATTGCGTCAAGAGCGGATTGTGCCCGGTCGATCCTACCATCGGCGTATCGGCTCCGCGGGCGGGCCGGAGCCTCCCCGTATTCGCGAGCGTCCCTGCGATGGAACGCATGATGCGCCTGCCGCCTCTCGACACGAGGCGGGGCATGCGCGACCGGGCCGTTCTGGAGCTCCTCTACGGCACCGGTATGCGTCTATCCGAGCTCGTGGGCTGCACGATCGGACGATGCGATTTCTCCCGGGGCGTCATCACGGTGCTCGGCAAACGGAACAAGGAACGGATGCTTCCGCTCCAGGGGAAAGCGGCGGAGTATCTCAAACTCTATCTCGAGAACCGCTTCGGCGCACCGGAGAGCGTCTGGACGAGCCGCGAGGGTTTTTCCGGGTTCTTCGGCGAGGCGCTCGCGGAGCCCCTCATCGGGGGAAGGGGGAAAGAGCCCGCAAGCCGCCGCACGATTCAGCGGATCGTTCTCAAGTATCTCGCGGCTACGGCGGCTCTCTCGCGCATGAGCCCGCACGTGCTCCGGCACACCTTCGCGACGCATCTTCTGGACGCGGGGGCCGACCTGAGAGCCGTTCAGGAGCTTCTCGGGCACGCGAGCCTCTCGACGACGCAGATCTACACCCATGTAACCACGGACCGGCTGCGGGAAGTCTACGAAAAGGCGCACCCGCGCGCATGAGACGCGAGATAGCGGCCGGGGATGCCGGAGACGCCGGCGCCGCGCGGACAAAGGATTCCTTGTACGGGGGCCGGCAGGGCATTACCTTTTCGGTACGGGAGAGATCCCGCGGCTTTCCGACCGTAGGCATTCTGGAGGAAACGCATGTTCACGGGAACGACAATAATCGGCGTGCGCGTTGGAGCGAGCGTCGCGATGGCGGGGGACGGGCAGGTCACCTTCGGGCAGACGATCGTGAAGCAGAGCGCGAGGAAGGTGCGCGCGCTGCGCGACAACACGATTCTCGCGGGCTTCGCGGGCAGCACCGCGGACGCGATAACGCTCTTCACGAAATTC
This sequence comes from Candidatus Krumholzibacteriaceae bacterium, assembly GCA_050015715.1. Classification (GTDB taxonomy): domain Bacteria; phylum Krumholzibacteriota; class Krumholzibacteriia; order Krumholzibacteriales; family Krumholzibacteriaceae; genus SSS58A. The sequence continues at coordinate 2,328 of JBEKAW010000072.1, read as the reverse complement.
GAGCAGAAGCTCGACGAGCTCAGCGGCAACCTCATGAAATCGGCCGTCGAGCTAGCCAAGGAATGGCGAAGCGACAAGGTGCTCAGACACCTCGAGGCGCTGCTAGCGGTGATGGACCGGGAACATTCCCTGATCATAAGCGGAGCGGGGGACGTCGTCGAGCCGGATGACGGAATCGTCGCGATCGGCTCGGGCGGCTCGTATGCCCTCGCGGCTGCGAGAGCCCTCATAGCCAACACGAAGCTCGACGCTCAAGCCATTGTCGTACAAGCACTTGAAATCACGTCAGACATATGCATCTATACAAACAAACAGATCACGGTCGAGGTGCTGCAGCAGTCATGGAAGAGCTGACTCCAAAGCAGATTGTCGAAGAACTCGACAAGTATATCATCGGTCAGGACGAGGCGAAGAAGAGCGTCGCCATCGCGCTCAGAAACCGCTGGCGCCGCCGACGCGTCGACGAATCGATCAGGGACGAGATCATGCCGGCCAATATCATCATGATCGGCCCGACCGGCGTGGGAAAAACGGAAGTGGCGCGAAGGCTCGCCCGGCTCGCGCAGGCGCCCTTCGTGAAGGTGGAGGCGTCGAAGTTCACCGAGATCGGATACGTCGGACGGGACGTCGACTCGATGGTGAGAGATCTCGTCGATCTCGCCATCACGATGGAGAAGGAACGCTCCTTCGCCGAGGTCGAAACGAGGGCGCGCGAGCGCGCGACGGACCGCATTCTCGAGATCCTGCTCCCGTCGGCGAGCGCGCGAGCCGAGGCTCCGGACGATGATGCCGAGGAACGCAGGCGCCGCACGAAAGACAAGCTCCGCTCGAAGCTCGAAAGCGGCGCTCTCGACGCCCGCGAGGTCACGATCGAGGTTCAAGACCGCGCGAACCCTTTCATCGAGGTTTTCTCGAACGCCGGACTCGAGGAGATGGGGATCAAGTTTCCTCCCGGCCTCGACACGATGCTTCCGCGGCGCACGAAGGGGCGCTCGGTGACCGTCGAGGAGGCAAGGAAGATTCTCGCGCAGGAGGAGAAGGAGCGTCTCGTCGATATGGACAAGCTCGTCGCGCGCGCGATCAAGGCCGCCGAGGAGACGGGAATCATATTCATCGACGAGATCGACAAGATCGCGAGCCGGGGAACGACGCACGGCCCCGACGTGTCGCGGGAAGGCGTTCAGCGCGACATTCTCCCCATCGTGGAGGGATCGAGCGTCACGACGAAGCACGGGGTCGTGAAGACCGACCACATGCTGTTCATCGCGGCGGGCGCCTTCCATATGACGAAGCCCTCGGACCTCATACCCGAGCTCCAGGGACGCTTTCCGATCAGGGTCGAGTTCAAGGCGCTCACGGCGGGAGATTTCGAACGGATTCTCCTCGAGCCGAGGAACGCTCTTCTCAAGCAGTACACGGCGATCATAGAGACCGAGAATTGCACCGTCACGTTCACGAAGGAGGCGGTCCGCGAGATCGCCCGGATGGCGTTCCTCGTGAACCAGAAGATGGAGAACATCGGCGCCCGGCGGCTCCACACGGTGCTCACGACGCTGCTCGAGGATTACCTCTTCGAGCTCCCGAGCGAAAAGCTGAAGAAGATCTCCATCACGGGCGAGGTCGTGCGCAAGAAACTCGAGGCCATCATTCATGACGAGGACCTGGCGCGCTACATACTCTGAGAAGGAGCGTGTATGAAGCTGAGCAAGAAGGATTTCCTGTCCATCAGGGACTTTTCGAGGGGGGAGCTCGATGAGATTCTGCGGGTCTGCGCGGAGCAGAAACCGCTCGCACGGGCGTTCCGTCTGCCCCGGAGCCATCCGGGGCGCGTGCTCGCGTGCATCTTTCACAAGCCGAGCCTGCGGACGCGGCTCAGCTTCGAAATCGCCATACGACAGCTCGGCGGGTCGAGCCTGTTCATCACGGACGCCGAGATAAAGATAGGGAGCCGGGAGGCACCTCGGGACGTCGCCCAGGTTCTGTCGCGGTACGTCGACGGAATCATGATCCGGACCTTCGAGCAGCGCCTCGTCGAGGAGCTCGCGCGGAACGCGGACGTGCCCGTCATCAACGGTCTCACCGATCTGCTCCACCCGTGCCAGGTGCTCGGCGACATATTCACGGCGATCGAGAAGTTCGGGACGATCGACGGAAAGAAGGTCGTCTTCGTCGGCGACGGAAACAACGTGGCGCGAAGCTGGCTCAACGCGGCGACCCGGTTCAGGTTCAAGTTCGTTCTCGCTGCTCCCGACGGGTACCAGATCGAGGATTCCTTCGTCGAAGCGGCGCGCCATGCCGGTCCCGTCGATTACGAATGGATTCCGGACC
>JBEKAW010000071.1:0-10225 GCA_050015715.1 Candidatus Krumholzibacteriaceae bacterium | reverse complement strand
CTACGACGTGTGGTTGAAGCATCTCACGATGCTCGTGGCGAACGGCATGGAGTCGATTCCCGATACTCTTGCGGAGCTTGGGCCCGGAGACTCCATAGGGATTGGACTTGCCGCCATGCTATCGGGTGTCGATACCTATTACGCGTTGGATGTGAAGAAGTACTCGAATGTCGATTTCAATATCAAGATATTCGATGAACTGGTTGTCCTGTTCCGGGAACGAGCGCCAAGGCCCACTGAAGGTTGGCCGGATTACGATCAATATTTGGACGAAAATCTCTTCCCGGGCCATATCCTGACCGATGATGTGCTCAATATGTCTCTTTCCGAGGAACGAGTCTCCCGGATACGAAACGCTATCATGAAACCGGAGTCTTCGAACGAAGGCATAACTATCAGATATATAGTGCCATGGTCAAATGAAGGCGTCATAGCTCAAGAAACGGTGGATGTCATAGTGTCGCACTCCGTGCTCGAACACGTTGTGGACCTCGACGGCACCTATCATGCGCTCTACTCATGGCTCAAGAGGGGAGGCATGATGTCGAATCAGATCGACCTTTCATCTCATGGATTGTCGAAAAAGTGGAATGGATTCAGGGCGTATCCCGAATGGGTGTGGAAGATGATTGTCGGGAAGCGGCCGTTTCTGATAAACAGAATGCCATACTCCGTGCACGTGAATCTCATGGAAAAGAACGGCTTCAAGATAATCTGCAACTTGAGGCATTACAGGAAGGAAGGAGGAATTGAGAGAAGACAGCTCTCTTCACATTGGAAAGACATTTCCGACGATGACTTGACCATTTCAGGCACGTTTATCCAAGCTAAAAAATAAAAACGGCAGGACGTCGGGTGATTGCGGCCGGAGCCGCCAGCCGCGAGTCGCGCGGCCGCGCTACGTCGTGTCGCCGTGCACCTCGACGAGGTAGCGCACGAATCTGTTGTGCTCGTCGACGAGAATGTTCTTGAACAGACCCGACGTCTCCTCGGACCACGTGAAGGCCATGATGATGATCTCGTCGCCCGCGTGCACGTTGTGCGCCGCCGCTCCCGAGACGACGAGCTCGCCGCTTCCCTTCTTCCCCTTCACGACGAAAGTCTCTACCCGGGCGCCGTTCGTGTTGTCGACGATGAGAACGCGCTCGAAGGGAGCGAGGTTCGAAAGGGCGAGGAGATCCTCGTCGACGATGACGCAGTCGAGGGCGCCCTTCGTCTCCCCCGTCACCTTGGCCTTGTGGATCTTCGATTTCACGACGAGGCGCTCGCCGAGCCTCGACGAGATGAACCTGAATTTCCCCGAGGGGGTCAGCGGAATTTCGCGCACGACGTCGAAGGTCACGCCGAACGAGGGCCCCATGTTCTCCTTGATCTTGCGCTCGAGCTCCTGTTTGTGCTCTTCCTTCCATTCGGGCCCTGGGACGATCCGGAACACGACGCCGCTCCGCTCCCGCTGTTCGATCTGAAACTGCTCGATCCCCGGCACGGCGCGCGAGAGGTAGGTCCAGAAGAAACCGCCCGCCGACTTCCCGTCCGGCGTCACGACCGCGTCGAACGTGCGTCCCTCGATGCGGTCGAGGAGCGGAAACCCCCTGCCGCAGGCGCAGGTGCGCAAGGTCGGAACGGCGAGGTCCCCCGTCCGATACCGGAGAAACGGCATGTAGAGATTGGAGAGATCGGTGACGACGATCTCGCCGACCTCGCCGCTGACCGCGGGGCGGCCGCTCTCATGAATCACCTCGACGAAAAGCACGTCGCTGAAAACATGGAGTCCCGCATGACGGTCGCACTCCTGCGCGACTCCGTCGAATTCATTGCTTCCATACCGGTCAAAGACCGGACAGGCAAATGTTTCACCGATCAATTCGGCCTGGTGCGGAAACAGTTTCTCCCCGCTCGACATCGCCGCGCGCGGTCTGATGCTCGTGAATCGGCGCGCCTTGCAAAATTCGGCAAACCGCGATACCGCCGAAGGATAGCCGAGGATGAGATCCGGCTTGAAGCGATTCAGCGTGCGCGCGTACCGCCCCATGGCCTCTTCAGACATATTGAAGGAAGAGAGGTAGAGTATATTGCTGAAGTAATCCCGTATAGCGCTCGTGAAGCGCTCCTTGAAGGGCCGGTCGAGATGGAATCCCCAGATGATCGCCTGTTTGTCACCGATGTCAATGCCCGCCATCCTCGTCGTACGCAGCGTATTTGCGCGTCGCAAGGCGGACGCAGCCATATCGGTATAGAAGTAGAGCGGCTCCCCCGTCGAACCGCCGGTATTCGACGCGACGCCCCGGCGGAAGGGGTCCTTCGTCACGATGCGCTGCTTTGCCGCCCGAATGTCATCCTTGGAGAGAAGCGGTATCCTCTGAAAGTCGATCGGGCTCTGAATGTCCTCGACGCTGATGCCCTCCCGTTGAAAAAGCTCGCGATAATAGGGCACGTGGGTCGTGATCTGCCGAAGGTACGCCTCGAGCCGCCGCCACTGGATCTCCTCGATCTCTTTGCGCGAAAGCCATTGGTTCTTCTCGAGCTCTTCGAGGATCGAGATGAGCTTGTCACCCCGCACCCCGCGATAGAACGGGTATATGATATTTCGAACCAGAGGCGGGTACAACGGTGGCAACATAGCATCTCCTTGTACCGGTGATTTACTCCGTGCCAGCTACACGGTGCCGGAAGGCGTATTCTAGCCTATGGCAGCCGTATTTCCAAATCGAAAATCGCTCGCCGGCGGTACAGGCCCACTGGTATCGCGCGAGGCGCCTTTTCCATCTACGCTTTCACCTTGCCCGCATGGAGCTTTTCGTAGAGATCTTCGATGCGGCGGACGATCTTTCGAATGTCATAGTCCAGTTCCGCCGTGGCCGCGGCGCGCGCCCCGAGACGCGCCCTGAGCTCGTCGTCGATGAGGAGGCTCGCGATCGCCTCGGAGAGCGCATCGACCTGCCCCGACGGAACGAGGAGACCGTTCTCCCCGTTCCGTATCACCTCGGGTATGCCGCCGACGGCGGTCGCGACGATCCCTTTCCCGGCGGCCATCGCCTCGAGGAGCGAGACGGGGAGCCCCTCCTTGATCGACGAGAGAACGAAAACGTTTCCCGCGCCGAGGAGATCCGGGATGTCGTTCCGCGCGCCGACGAGCTTCACGTGCCGGGCGATCCCCAGGGAGTCGACGAGCGCCCCGAGCGCCGCGCGCCGGCTTCCGTCGCCGACGATGAGGCATCCGATCGACGGGAAACGCGCCCGGAGCCCGTCAATCGCATGGATGAGAAGCTCGTAGTTTTTCTCCGGTTCGAGACGGCCGACGGCGACGACGATTTTCCGCGCCGGCTCCCAGCCGAGCTCCGCGAGAACGGCGGCGCGGCTCCGCTCCGGCGCCCTGAACGCGGCGGCGTCGACGCCGTTCGGTATGTAGAAGAGCTTGCGGGCAGGAGTCCCCTCGCGCTTCGCGCGGATGTCGAGGATGTCGCGGCTCACGCAAATCCGCGCGTCGGTGAACGCGCCGAGAATGCGCTCGAGCGCGAGGTAGTACCAGGGCTTCCAGAGAAACTTGCCGTGCTCCGTCGTGACGATGACCGGCACGCCCGCGCACCTGGCGGCGAGCCTCCCGAGCGTGTCGGCGTGCGGCAGGTGACAGTGAACGACGTCGAAGCGGCCCGCCTTGAGAAAGCGCACCATTCGCGCGAATGAGACGGGCAGATTCCTCCACCGGAAGCGAACCGTCGTGAACGATTCCACGAAACGGCGCGCCTCTTCCTCCATGCGCGCGTCCCCCGGGGTCAGGCACATGAGAGAAACGGCGAACCGGGACGCGTCGAGGTGGGCGAGGAGCGACAGAACGTGCATCTCGGCGCCGCCGATCCACAGCTTGGGCACGATAACGCACACCCTGAGCTTCATACTCGACTCTCCCGCTCAGATGCCGTGCGACATGAGGAGCGAGCTCGCCATGATGATCGACGCGACGGCGATCGCCACGCCCACCGCGAGCAGGTTGAAAATCCAGACGAGGAGACCCTTCTTGAAGCTCGTGCCGAAAACCGTCTTGATGACGAAGATCGTGACGACGAGCCCGAGGATGAAGCCGAAGAGATTTCCGAGAACGGGCACGAGGCCCAGGAGGAACGCGACGAGCATCTCGACGAACGACGCCGCAACGGCCGCGGCCATCGCCCGGGCGAAGCTCGATTTCTCGACCTTCGCGATCTTCGCCGCGATCCACATGAAGAAGCCGCCGACGAGCACCATGAGAATGAACGCGAAGATAATGCCGATTCCGAACGAGGCGAAGAGACTCACCGCTCACTCCTTTCGTATGAAACGCTCCGGCCCGCGCGCGCGCAGGCGGACCGCACCCGGCGGCAGTATAGCCCACAGGACATTCCCTGAAAAGAAGTTATCGGTGTTGGCATCACCTTTGCACTACTAGCACCGAGCAGGGCAGCAGGGGCGGAACCAATTGTAATTTAACCAGATAGAACCCGTGCAAATGGAGGCTCGCATGTCGCAGTTCGTGGAAGTGCTGGAGTGGTTCGACCTTTCGGGGGAGGAGATCGTCCATCGAATCCCTCCCGAGGGCTCGGCCGAGATAAAAATCGGCGCGCAGCTCGTCGTTCGCGACAGCCAGACGGCGGTTTTTTTCAAGGACGGCAAGGGGCTCGACGTGTTCGATCCCGGCCGCCACACGCTCGCGTCGAATAACATCCCCTTGATCACGAAGGCGCTCTCGCTCCCGTGGGGATTCAAGAGCCCGTTCAGGGCGGAGGTCTTCTTCGTCAACCGGAAGACCTTCCTCAATCAGAAATGGGGAACGAAGGACCCGGTCGCCTTCAAGGATTCGAAGCTCGGCCTCGTGCGGCTGCGCGCGTTCGGCGTCTACACGTTCAAGATCATCGAGCCCGTGCTCTTCATCAACACGGTCGTCGGCACCCAGGGCTCGTACACGAGCGAGATGATCGCGGACTATCTGCGCGACGTCATCGTCGCGCGCATCAACGACCTCTTCGGAGAGCGGCTCGACACGATCTTCGATCTGCCCCGCAGCTACGACGAGCTCGCCGTCGAGATCAAGGAACGCCTCGTCGGCGATTTCAAGAAATACGGCATGGAGCTCGCCGATTTCTACTTGAACGCGATCACGCCTCCTCCCGAGGTGCAGGAGATGATCGACGAGCGGAGCGGCCTCGAAGCGGTCGGCGATCTCGACAAGTTCTTCAAATTCAAAGCGGCGAAGGCGATGGGAGACGCGGCCGCGGCGGGCGGCGAGGGAGCCGGCTCCGCGGCGGCGGGCGGAATGGGCGTCGGCGTCGGCGCCGGGCTCGGATTCATGATCCCCGGAATGATCGCCCAGAGCATGAAGGGCCAGGGAGTCGCCGTGAAGGAAACGATCGAGTGTCCGAAATGCCGGGCGCAGGTCCCGGCGGACGCGCGTTTCTGCAGCGCCTGCGGGGCCCCGGTCGCGGCCGCCGCGACGTGCCCCGGCTGCAAGGCCGAGATCGAACCGGGCGCGAAGTTCTGCCCGAACTGCGGCAGGAAGATCGACGGTTGAAGCCGTAAGAAAGGAATTCCGTGCTCGTACGATGCAACCTCTGCGGCGGCGAGAACGAGAGAGAGCCCGGCCAGGAGATGCTCGCCTGCTCGTACTGCGGCGCCGCGCTCGCGCTCGAGGCTGAGCGCGGCCCCGAGCATGTGATACTCGTCCACACGAGGGACGACGGGGCCGCCGAAAACGTGCTCCGATCGTTCCTCATCGAGAAGGGCAGAAAGCGCCCCTCCGCGATGCAGGCGGACTTTGCCTACGTTCCGTTCGCCATGATCGAGGACGCCGACGGGAAGACCTCGACCGCGCCGGCCGCCAGACACGCCGCGCTCCCGGGCGGCGCCCCGTACCCGCCCGCGGGGCAATACCGCTTCTTCGGCGAGTCGCCGGTCCCGGGCGAAAGAATCGTTCCGGTCGAGACGACCCCGAAGGACGCCGTGAGAATCATCCATCTCCCCGTTTACACCCTCCGCTATGAGACGGGCCGCTGGAAGGGCAGGGCCGCGGTCATCGGGGAAAGCTGGCAGGTCATCGCGGGGGAGCTTCCGCCCGAGAGGCCGCGGGCGCTGAACATCGGGCTTCTTCTCGCGGCCGCGGGGCTCTTTGCCGTCTACCTCGTTCTCGGCAAGCTCGCCTCGAACGTGCTCGCCCGGTTCGCGCTGATCATGGCCGCGTCGGGCATCGGGTACAGCATCTTCATTCTCCGTGAAAGGATAACGAAGGGCGTATGATCGCAGGGCAGGCGGCCGCAACAAAAGACAACCGCGCCGCGCGCCTCCCGGGGGCGCAGGGAACGGCCGCGCAGGAGCCCGCGCCCGCGTTCGGCGCAACGTGCCCCGAATGCGGCGGGACCATCCGTATCAACGAGGGAGACCGCAGCGTCCGCTGCGGGTACTGCGGCTCCGCGCTCTACGTCATCTCTCCGCGCGGCGTCCAGAGTTACGTCCTGCAGCCGAAGGTGACGCCGGCCAAGGCGCGCCTCGCCTCGATCCACTACATGACCGGACATACCGGGGGCCGCGTCGGCGCCCATAACACGTCGATAATCGACATGAGGCTCATCCACGTCCCGTTCTGGCGCATGCGCGGCAGGCTCATGGGGTGGATATCGGGAGACCGCGTCAAGGCCGTGAAGGTCGAAACGACGTCCGATAACGCCGGCACGAGCCAGGTGTACACGACGGTGCGCGACGAGCACGAATCGTATTCTCGCCTCCTCTTCAAACGCGTCGACTGGAGCACTCCGGCGTGCGTGCTTCCGTGCCTCGGTCTTCAGGGGATCTCGCTCCGCACGGACTTTCTCGACTGGGACGTTCTCGACGACGCGAGACGCGCGGAGCACACGATCGCGCTCCCCATGCGGAGCGAGCGGAACGCGCGGAAGGACGCCATGAACTACCTCACGCGTCTCGCCGTCCCGGCGGGTACGACGGTCCGCGCGAGCCGCTTCCACCTCTTCGACAGCACGTTCTCGCTCCACTATTACCCCGTCTATATGCTGCGGTACGCCCGCGCGGGACGCATGTATACGATCACGATCGACGGGGCGAACGGCGCCGTCGTCCACGGCGAGCTGCCGCCGACGAGGCGGCTCGATTTGAAGGCGCTCTTTTTCACGCCGGCCCTGCTCGCCTTCTGCGCCGCGACGTGGTTCCCCCTCGCGCTCATCGCCGTCGCCGCCGTGTATGCGCTCGACACCGCGCAGGCCCGGGTCTTTATTCCGCCGCACGAATGGCTCGCAACCAGAATCGAGAGACTCCTCGGAGGTGAGGACTGACATGACCGAAGCGCTCTGCATCAAGCCTTTGAGATGTGACCACTGCGGACGGGAGCTCCCCGTCATGGGCCAGCTCGTCACGTTCCAGTGTCCCGGCTGCTTCCGCTACTGGGTGCTTTCGAGCGAGGCGCTCGAGCCCGTCACGGTCTTTCGCGCTGCGCCGCAGGAGACCGCGGGGGAGGCGAACGCGGCCGGCCTCATCTATCTCCCTTTCTGGGTCGTCGAGGTCGACGGCACGGGTCTCAAGGCACAGATCGAGAACGCCGTGAAGGAGCTCCAGGCGGCCTCGCAGGCCGTCCTCCAGACGGGCTTCGCGGGGTGCGGCGTCACGAAGCTCCCCCCCTCGAGCGAGACCGGCTTTCTCGCCGAGCGGCTCGGGAGCCTCGGATCCCTCATGGTCTATGTTCCGGCGTTCAAATCCCTCAACACATACGCATACCTCAAGGTGGGGCGCCTCCTCACGAGAATTCAGCCTTCCTTCGCGCTCGAGCGCTCGGACGGCGCCGGCCATCCGATCCTGTGCGCGCTGCGCTCGGAAGAGGCCTCCGCTCTCGTCGATTTCATATTCTTCGCGACGCTTCCCGAGTCGATCCAGGAGAACGGCGACTTTCTCCAGAGAATCCACCTCGCTCCCGCGCGGCCGCCGCGCCTCGTCGAGTTCCCGTTCAGGACGAGGGGCGCCTCGCTCGTGAGCGTCATCGGAGGATTCTGGATATCGGGACGACTTGTCGAGGGAGTGGAATCTCTGGTACAATGAGTTTCTATGGAATCGAAAGTCGCAGCCCGTGATGAGAGGCGCCGCCGCGCCGGCCTTCGCGCGGCCCTCGCGCTCGCGGCGCTCTTCGTCGCTCTCGCAATGCTTCTTTCCGGCGCCGCGCGGTGCGCCCCGGCGGCCCCCGATTCGACGTCCCTCGACGTGAGATCGTTCAGACTGCTCAACCGCGACATCGTGAATCCCGTCTTCGACTCCGTCATGCCGTGGGCGACCGATTTCAACAGATTGCGCTTCGTCGTCATCCTCATCTGGTGCGCGTTGGTCGTTTTCGGGAAAACAAAGGGGCGCTGGGCGGCGCTCGTCCTGATCCCCGTCATCGCGGCCTCCGACCAGCTCTCGAGCCACCTCATGAAGCCGCTCATCGAGCGCCTGCGCCCGTGCGACGTTCTCGGAGGCGTGCACCTGTGGCACGGATCGGAGGGCTGGATCACCACTCCCGCGGAGGTCGCGCGAAGCTACAAGTCCTCGTTTTCGTTCCCCTCGGGCCACGCCGCGAACGTGACCGCCTCGATGCTCTTCCTCGGGCTCGTATACCGCCGGTGGCTCGCGCCCCTTCTCGCGGTCGCGCTCGTCGTTTCATTCTCGCGGATCTACATCGGCGTGCACTGGCCGTCGGACGTTCTCGTCGGGATGGCGCTCGGCGCCGCCCTGGGCGGGGCGGCGTACGCCGTCTTCACGCGCGTTTACCGGGAGGGCACGAGGAACGAGACGCCTCCGCAACCGGAACCGGACACGCCGCCCGCCGGCGGTCCGGACGCTTCGAAATGAACATGGGCGACACGGATAAACGTCCGTCCCGGGACGCGCGCGGCGTATGGATCGTCATCGCGATCGCGTTCGCGCTGCGCGCGCTCCACGTCCTCTTCACCCAGCGCTTCAATCCGCTCGCGTCGGATCTTCAGCTGGATGCCGCGACGTACGACCGCTGGGCCCGCGCGCTCGCGTTCGGCGGCGACCCGGGGCCGACGACGCTCATGCAGGCCCCCATCTATCCGTGGCTCCTCTCGCTCCTTTACCGGGCGTTCGGGCCGAGCCTCGCCGCGGTCCGGATCGCGCAGGCCCTGATCGGCACGGCCTCGTGCGGTCTCATCGTGCTCTGCGCGCGGCGGATCTTCAGATCGAGCGCCGTCGCCATCCTCGCGGGGCTCTTCGCCGCCTTCTACGCGCCGCTCATCTTCTACGAAGGGCTGCTCCTCCCCGCGACGATCATCGTGTTCTTCAATATTCTGTTCATCGCGGTGCTCTTCACCGGAAGCCGGCCGGGCGCCGCGAGGCTCTTCCTCGCGGGCGTCGCTCTCGGCGTCGCCGGGGCGGCCAATCCACCGACGTTCCTCCTCCTGCCCTTCGCGCTCCTGCACGTCCACTTCGCCGGGCGCTCCGCCGGTGCGGGGACGCCCGCCGGCCGCCCGGCGGAGTCCGCGCTCCCGCGCTTCCTCCGGGGCTCGGCTCTGCTCGCCCTCGGGATCGTCATCGCGCTCGCGCCCGTCACGATCGGAAACGCCGTCCGCACGGGAGAATTTCTCCCGCTCACCGCGGGAGGGGGAATCAACTTCTATCACGGAAACAACCCGCGCGCGAACGGCTTCTACCGGACCCCGATCTACCGGGGCGCGGAGGTGGGCGGCACCCCGGAAGAGCAGGCGGTCAGCATGGCGAGGATCGCATCGTCGGAATCCGGGCGGACGCTCTCCCAGGCGGAAGTGTCCAATTTCTGGCTGCGGGCGGGGCTCGATTACATCCGCGGGAATCCGGGCGCCTGGGGCGCCCTCGTCTGGAGAAAGTTCCTGTTCTTCTGGAACGCCTACGAGCGCGCGAACGTCGAGAACTTCTACTTCCACCGGCGCTTCCCGGGGGTACTTCATCTGCCGCTCCTCACCTTCGGAATCATCGCGCCGCTCGGTCTCCTCGGCATATTTCTCACGAGGGCCGCGTGGCGCCGCCTGTGGCTTCTCTACGGCGTCGTCGCGACCTACCTTCTCGTCGCGCTCCTCTTCTACGTGCTCGCCCGGTACCGGCTGCCGGTCGTCGTTTCCCTCATTCCCTTCGCCGGCGCGGCGGTCGTCGAGCTCGCGTCTCTCGCCCGCGGCCGGCGCGCGGCGGAGCTCGCCCTTTCGATCGCGGCCCTTGCGGTCCTCGCCTT